>JAILDS010000159.1 GCA_024689165.1 Clostridia bacterium | reverse complement strand
AAGCGGAAGGACGTTTCCGGGACCGTTGAAAAAAATGACATTTCCGCGACAGCTGAACAAGGAGATCTGTAAATGAAAGTCGTACTTCTTGCCGGAGGTTTCGGCACCAGGATCAGCGAAGAAAGCCACCTCATACCCAAGCCGATGATCCCTATCGGCGAAATGCCCATACTCCTGCACATAATGCGGCAGTACTCGCATTTCGGCTACAATGAGTTCGTTATCTGCTGCGGCTACAAGCAGCACGTCATCAAGGAATTCTTCGCGGATTATTTCCTCCACCGTTCGGATATCACCTTCGATTTCTCCGACGGCGGCAAAATGATCGTGCACGACAACTTTTCCGAGCCGTGGCGCGTCACCCTTGTGGACACGGGCCTCAACACGATGACCGGCGGCAGGATCAAAAGAGTCGGCAAATACCTGGGCAACGAGCCTTTCATGCTCACCTACGGCGACGGCGTTTCGAACGTGGACATCAACGAGCTCATGAAGTTCCACAAGCAGTCCGGCAAGCTGGCGACTCTTACCGCGATAAAGATCGACCAGCGTTTCGGCGTCCTTGATATCGACGACGACTCCGCAGTCCGTCAGTTCCGCGAGAAAAAGTCAGGCGACGGCAGCTATATCAACGGCGGGTTCATGGTGCTCCAGCCCGAGGTCCTCGACCTCATAGAGGGCGATTCGACCGTTTTCGAGAAATTCCCGCTGGAGGAGCTTGCCCGCACGGGTCAGCTCGCCGCATATAAGCACGACGGCTTCTGGCAGTGCATGGACACCCTGCGCGACAAACAGAAGCTCGAGGCTCTCTGGGCTTCCGGCGAAGCTCCGTGGAAGTATGATGAATAACCGTCTGGAGGAATAGCTTTGCTCGATTTCTACAAAGGCAAAAGGGTATTCATTACCGGCCATACCGGTTTCAAGGGCAGCTGGCTGTCGAGGATACTTGTCCTTGCAGGCGCGGACGTCACAGGGTATTCTCTCGAGCCGCCGACCGACCCGTCAATGTTTTACATCTGCAATATCGCCGATGGGATGGATTCCGTCATCGGCGATATACGCGATTTTAAGGCTCTTAAAACCGCGTTCGACGCGGCAAGGCCCGAGATAGTTTTTCATCTCGCGGCGCAGCCGATCGTCCTTACAAGCTATGAGCAGCCTGCATACACTTATGAGACCAACGTCATGGGGACGGTCAACATCCTTGAGTGCGCGAGGCTTTCCGACTGTGTCCGAAGCCTTCTGAACGTCACAACGGACAAGGTCTACAAAAACAACGAGTGGTGCTGGGGTTACCGCGAAAACGAACCCCTCGACGGCTTCGACCCGTATTCCAACTCGAAGTCCTGCTCCGAGCTCGTGACCCACTCGTACAAGGCTTCTTTCTTCGACAACGACCCGAACGCCCCTGCGGTCTCCACCGCGCGTGCCGGCAACGTGATAGGCGGCGGCGATTTCGCAGACAACCGCATCATCCCCGACTGCGTGCGCGCTGCGATGGCGGGCAGGGACATTTCCGTAAGGAACCCCAACTCGGTCAGACCGTATCAGCACGTTCTTGAGCCCCTTTCAGTTTACCTGAAGATCGCTCAGAAGCAGTATGAGGACAAATCCCTGGCAGGGTACTACAACGTCGGGCCGAACGAATCCGACTGCCTTACGACGGGCGAGCTGGCGGGCATCTTCTGCGAGGCCTGGGGCGGCGGTCAGAAATTCGTCGCCGAACGCAGGGACGGCCCCCACGAGGCCAACTTCCTCAGGCTCGACTGCTCGCTGGTAAAGAACACCTTTGGCTGGAGTCCCAAATGGTCCGCGGCGGAGGCCGTGCGCAAAACGGTCGAGTGGACGAAGGCGTACGCCTCCTCAGGCGACGCCCGCGCGAAGATGGACGAGCAGATCACTGAATTCTTCGACTGACATTTTTTACGGCTTAAAACAGGAGATTTCCATATGGCATCACAGCAGGATCAGGACAGGCAGCAGATACTCGACCTTGTGCGCCGGTATTTCGACACCTACCACAAACGCAGCGACGATTTCACGCCGGGCGACCGTCTCCCCTACGCCTCGCGCGTTTTTGACGGCGACGAGGGCGTGAATCTCGTCGATTCCGCGCTGGAGTTCTGGCTCACGGCGGGGCATTGGACTGCCGAGTTCGAAAAGAAGCTCGCTTCATACCTCGGCGTCAGATACTGCGCCCTTGTCAACTCAGGCTCTTCGGCGAACCTTCTCGCGTTCTCGATGCTCACCTCCCCTCTTCTGGGCGACAGGCGCATCAGGCCCGGCGACGAGGTCATAACCGTAGCGGCGGGCTTCCCGACGACGGTCACGCCCATTATCCAGTACGGAGCGGTCCCCGTTTTCATCGACGTGACGATCCCCGGCTACAACATGGACGTTACGATGCTCGAGGACGCGCTGAGCGAAAAAACGAAGGCCGTGATGGCGGCGCACACCCTGGGCAACCCCTTCGACATCAAGGCGGTCAGGGAGTTCTGCGACCGACACGGTCTCTGGCTCGTTGAGGACAACTGCGACGCTCTCGGCTCGCGCTACACGCTCGACGGCAAAGAGGGTTTCACCGGCACCTTCGGCCACGTCGGGACGTCCTCGTTCTATCCCCCGCATCACATGACCATGGGCGAAGGCGGCGCGGTCTACACCAACGACCCGCTTCTGAACAAGATCTGCCGCTCAATACGCGACTGGGGCCGCGACTGCATGTGCGCCTCCGGGCAGGACAACCTCTGCGGCCACCGCTTCGACAGGCAGTACGGAGAGCTGCCCCTCGGCTACGACCACAAATACGTCTATTCTCATTTCGGATACAACCTCAAGGCCACGGATATGCAGGCGGCGGTCGGCTGCGCTCAGATAGAGAAATTCCCGACCTTCGTCGAAAAGCGCATCCACAATTTCGAATACCTGACCGAGTGCCTCGCCGGCACCGAGGACAGGCTCATCCTTCCCGTCGCGACCGAAAACTCCCGCCCGTCATGGTTCGGCTATCTCATCACGTGCAGGAATCATGCCGACAGGGACAGGCTCGTTTCCGCGCTCGAGGGTCACGGCGTACAGACGAGGATGCTTTTTGCGGGCAATCTCATCCGTCACCCCTGCTTCGACGAAATGCGCGCGACCGGGAAAGGCTACCGCGTCGTCGGAGAGCTTGTAAACACTGATATCATAATGAACGCTTCGTTCTGGGTCGGCGTTTATCCGGGCATGACGGACGCGAAGCTCGAATTCATGGCCGAAGTAATCAAGGCTGCCTTATGAAGATAAAAGTAAGCAATTACATTTCTCAGTTCCTCGTCGATCACGGAATAACGAACGCCTTTATGGTGGTCGGCGGCGGCGCCATGCACCTTGACGACGCTTTGGGCCACCAGAAAGGGCTCCACGTCGTCTACAACCACCATGAACAGGCCTGCGCCATCGCCGCAGAAGCCTACGCGAGGATACACAACAGGATCGCCGCCGTCTGCGTCACTACAGGTCCCGGCGGCACGAACGCGATCACCGGAGTCGTCGGCGGCTGGCTGGATTCCATACCCATGCTCGTCATCTCCGGTCAGGTGAAGTATGAGACCACTGCGAGGGGCTCCGGCCTGAAGCTCCGCGCCATGGGCGACCAGGAATTCGACATAACGAGATCCGTCGCCTGCATGACGAAATACTGCGAGATGGTGACAGACAAGAACAAGATACGCTGGTGTCTTGAAAAGGCTCTGCACCTTGCTTCCACGGGCAGGCCCGGGCCCTGCTGGCTCGACGTGCCGCTCAACGTCCAGGGCGCGATCGTCGACACGGACGACCTTTACCCGTATGACGGCAGCGAAGACGAGGCTCTGCCGCCCAAGGTCAGCGATATCGTCGCGAACGCCGTCATCGAAGCGATCCGCAAAAGCGAACGCCCGGTCCTTTACGCCGGCAACGGCATAAGGCTTTCCGGCGGCTACGACGTTTTCAGGCGCGTCGCCGAAAAGCTCAACGTGCCCGTCGCCACCTGCTGGGACTCCATCGACGCCATCGAGGACGAGAACAGGCTGTACGTCGGCCGCGGCGGCATAATGGGCGACCGCGCGGGCAATTTCGCCGTTCAGAACAGCGATCTCCTGCTTGCCGTAGGCAACCGCCTTTCCATAAGGCAGGTCGGCTACAACTGGGGCACATGGGCGAGAGCCGCTCAGAAGATCGTCGTTGATATCGATTCCGAAGAACTGAAAAAACAGACCGTCAAGGCGGACTTCCCCATCTGGGCGGACGCAAAGGACTTCTTTGAAAAGCTCGACGAGCTCCTGCCCGACTCAGAGGTTCTTTTCAAGGGCAGCAGCTGGCTTGAACAGTGCCTGACCTGGAAAAAGAAATACCCGGTAGTTCTCCCGAAGCATTACGAGGACCGCGGCGCTGCGAACGTATACGCTTTTATAAAGCAGCTTTCTTCCGTTCTTCCCGAAGGCCGCATAACGGTCGTCGGCAACGGCTCCGCCTGCGTCGTCGGCTCTCACGGGTACGAGATCAAGAAGGGGCAGAGATTCATTATCAACTCCGCCATAGCCTCGATGGGTTACGACCTTCCCGCAGCTATCGGCGCGTGCCTTGCCGACGACCCGGTCAATGAGATCGTCCTCGTCACCGGCGACGGCAGCATACAAATGAATATCCAGGAGCTCCAGACCATCGTCACGAACAAGCTTCCGGTAAAAATATTCATGATCAACAACGGCGGTTACCATTCTATCCGTCAGACCCAGCGCAATTTCTTTGAGCCGCCGCTCATCGGTATAGGTCCCGAATCGAACGACCTGTCGTTCCCGGACATGAGCAAGCTCGCCCCGGCCTACGGCTACCCTTACTTCTGCGCGAAGAAGAACAGCGAGCTCGACAAGGCGATAGCCGACACGCTCGCCGTTCCCGGTTACGCTTTCTGCGAGATCTGCGTGACCTGGGACCAGAATTTCGAGCCGAAGTCCGCAACGAAGCGTCTGCCCGACGGCACGCTCGTCTCGCCCCCGCTCGAGGACCTCGCCCCGTTCCTGCCGGAAGAGGAACTTCGGGAAAACATGTACATCCCCACGATCAAAAAAGAGTGAACACGGCGATCGTTACCGGAGCGAGCGGAATGATAGCGTCCGCGCTGATACGCCTGCTTGTGAAAGAAGGCGTTCGCGTCCATGCCGTCTGCCGGCCCGGCTCCGCCAAGCTGAAGAACATCCCCTCCTCTGAGCTTGTGACCGTCCATCAGCTCGATATCAGCGAGATGGGCAAGCTGCCCTCTGAGATCGACCGGGCCGACGCGTTTTTCCACTTCGCGTGGGCAGGGACCGGAGGCACGGCCAGAAACGACGCTTTTTTGCAGGACCGGAACATCACCTTCACGCTTGAAGCCTGCCGCGCGGCGGCGGATTGCGGATGCTCCGTGTTCCTCGGCGCCGGTTCTCAGGCGGAGTACGGAAGAGTAACCGGCGACCTGAAATCCGATACCCCGGTCTTCCCCGAAAACGGTTACGGCATGGCAAAGCTCGCCGCCGGGCAGCTCAGCAGACTGCTCGCGAACAACCTCGGGCTGCGCCACGAATGGCTGAGGATACTCAGCGTTTACGGACCCGGCGACAACGACTTCACCATCACATCCTCGTCGCTGAAGCTCTTCCTGTCAGGGAAGCACGCGCCTTTCACGCCGGGCGAACAGCTATGGGATTTCCTCTACTGCGACGACGCCGCAAGAGCGTTTTACCTCGCCGCCGGAAAAGGACGCGACGGAGCCGTATACCCTCTCGGTTCAGGCGCCGCAAGGCCGCTGAAAGAATATATCGGGCTCATGTGCGAAGCCTGCGGGGCTACGGACAGACCCGGCTTCGGCGAACTGCCTTACAATGAAAACCAGGTCATGCGGCTTTGCGCCGATATTTCCGGGCTAAGAGAAGACTGCGGTTTCGAACCGCTCGTACCTTATGAAGAGGGCATAAAAAGAACCGTCGCATACATGAAAGCGGGTGTTTTATGAAAAAAGTCAGCGTTCTCATACCATGTTATAATGAAAAAGAAAACGTCGGGCCGATGACCGAGGCGATAACCGAGCTGTTCGAAAACGAGCTGACACAGTACGATTACGAGCTTGTTTTCATAGACAACAAGTCGACCGACGGGACGCGGGACATCCTCCGCGGGATCTGCAATGAAAGGCCCAAGGTCAAGGCTATCTTCAACGCCCGCAATTTCGGGCAGTTCAATTCCCCGTATCACGGACTTCTGCAAGTCGACGGCGACTGCTGCATCGAGATGTGCTGCGATTTTCAGGACCCGATAGAGCTCATCCCGAAATATCTCGAGGAATGGGAAAACGGCTACAAGATCGTCATCGGCATAAAAACGACCAGCAAAGAAAACAGATTCATCCGTTTTCTGAGGACCTGCTACTATAAAGCGATCAAGCGCATGTCGGACGTGGAGCAGATAGAACACTTTACCGGCTCCGGACTGTACGACCGCGATTTCATCGAGGTGCTCAGGAGCCTTGACGACCCGACCCCCTTCCTGCGCGGCATCGTATCCGAGCTTGGCTTCGAGCGCAAGGAGATACCCTACGAGCAGCCGAAGCGCCGGGCGGGCAAGACCCACAACAACTTCTACTCACTCTATGACGGCGCGATGCTGTCGTTCACCTCATACACAAAGATCGGGCTTCGTCTTGCGACGTTCATAGGCGCAGGGGTCGGAGGCATCAGCGTTGTTCTTGCGCTCGTCTATCTGGTCCTGAAGCTTCTTTACTGGGAAAGGTTCCCTGCCGGTACGGCTCCGATCCTGTTGGGCATGCTTCTTCTGGGCGCTTTACAGCTCTTTTTTATCGGTTTCATGGGCGAGTACATCCTCTCCATCAACAAAAGGGTCATGAAACGGCCGCTTGTTGTCGAGGAAGAGCGGCTGGGCTTTCTGAAAGAAGACTACGATCGTTTTAAATCGGTCACAAAAAGAAACGGTATAATTCGCGAGGAGGCAGAAAATGGCTGACGATTACACTTACGGCTCCGATGCCGTCCAGGATGAGGACGAGCGCGCTAAAGCGATGCAGATGGAGCTGCTCAAAAAGAAAAATGATCCTGCGAACAGAAAATCCCTGTGGGAATCGCTGGACGCCTTCATGGCCGACAGGCACAATACGGACGAGCTGACGGTCTGCCTGTTCGTCATATTCGTGGTGCTCGACCTGATCTCCGACTTTGCGTGGTCGATCATTCTCAAGCTCATCGCCTACGTCTTCCTGGGCGTCGCGGTCTGGCGCACCCTTTCGAAGAACGACGCGCGGCGTGAGAAAGAGAACGATAGGTTCCTGTCCCTGACTGCGCCTATCTCGCTGTTTTTCAATGAGACGAGAAAGAACCTCGCCGACAAAGAATACAGATATATGCATTGCCCGGAATGCAAGTCTTCATTCAAGATCAAAAGAGTCGGCGAGCAGGTGTCCGTTACCTGTCCCTCCTGCGGTCATAAATTTATAACCAAGGGGTAGATCGCATGACCCGATATGTCGTTACGGGGATGACCTGCGCCGCCTGTCAGGCGCGGGTAGAAAAGGCGGTATCTTCCGTCCCCGGGGTGATGTCCTGCAGCGTAAGCCTTCTGACGAATTCAATGGGCGTCGAAGGCGACGCTGCCGAAAGTGAAATAATCGGCGCGGTCGAGAACGCCGGATACGGCGCGAGCCTCATGGATACCGACGCAAAGAACAAGTCGTCGGCGTCCGCCAGGCTCACCGCCGAGGAAGACGCGCTCAAGGACAGGACCTCGCCCGTTCTTCTGAAAAGACTCGCGGCCTCCGTTGTTTTTCTGCTCATACTTATGTATTTTTCGATGGGGCACATGATGTTCTCATTCCCCGTCGGTTCTTTTTTTGAAAAAAGCCATGCCGCGCTGGGGCTGCTCCAGATGCTGCTCGCAGCGGCCGTCATGGTCATAAACCAGCAGTTTTTCATCAGCGGTTTCAAAGCGCTGATACACCGCGCGCCGAATATGGACACGCTGATAGCTCTCGGCTCATCGGCGGCTTTTTTATACTCGACCGCCATGCTCTTCGCGGCGATAGGATCGAATGAACCGATGAAATACATGAACGAGATGTATTTTGAGTCGGCAGCTATGATCCTTACGCTCATAACCGTCGGCAAGCTGCTTGAGGCACGCTCGAAGGGCAGGACGACGGACGCCCTCAAAAGCCTTATGAAGCTTGCTCCGCAGACGGCGACGGTCGTCCGCGGCTCAGAGGAGACCGTCGTGCCGGTCGATTCCGTGATGCCGGGCGATCTGTTCGTCGTGCGGCCGGGCGAAAGCTTTCCGGTGGACGGCGTCGTCATCGAAGGCTCCGGCGCCGTCAATGAATCGGCTCTGACAGGCGAAAGCATCCCCGTCGAAAAAAGCCCGGGCAGCGAGGTATCTTCGGGCACGGTCAACCAGACCGGGTTCATGAAATGCCGCGCCGTCAGAGTCGGAGAGGATACGTCCCTGTCGAAAATAATAACCCTCGTCAGCAACGCCGCCGCCACGAAAGCCCCCGCCCAGAAGCTGGCGGACAGGATCTCCGGCGTGTTCGTGCCCATCGTTATGGCGATCGCCGCCGTGACGACAGTCATATGGCTGCTTGTCGGTCGTGAATTGGGCTTTGCACTCGCGAGGGGCATTTGCGTGCTTGTCGTCAGCTGTCCCTGCGCGCTGGGACTTGCCACGCCAGTCGCGATAATGGTCGGGTCCGGAGTCGGCGCGAAAAACGGCATCCTCTTCAAAACGGCCGCCGCTCTTCAGGAAACGGGAAGGGTCGACACGGTCGTACTTGACAAAACCGGGACCATAACGAAGGGATCGCCGGAGGTCACCGACGTCATTCCCGCACAAGGCGTCACGGAAGAACAGCTTCTCGAGCTGTCGTCGGGACTCGAGAGCAAGAGCGAGCACCCGCTCGCCCGCGCTGTGATGGAGTATACCGAAACGCTCGGGATCAGACCGGCACAAACCGACGATTTTACCGCCCTGCCGGGCAACGGCCTGTCGGCAGTGTGCGGCGGCAGACTGCTGATTGGCGGGAGCGTCGCTTTCGTCGGTTCCAAGGCGGAATTGCCTGCTTATATCGCCCAGGCGTGCGAAAAGCTGTCCGACGACGGCAAAACGCCCCTTTTATTCGCCGATGGCCCGCTCAATGAAAATAACGGCGGAATGAGGCTTCTGGGCGTTATCGCAGTTGCCGACGCTTTGCGAGAAGACAGCGCCGAGGCTATACGCCAGCTTCGTCTGTCAGGTCTTAAGACCCTTATGCTGACCGGGGACAACGAGAGGACAGCCCGCGCAATAGGCAGGCTCGTCGGAGCTGACGAGGTCATTTCAGGCGTTCGTCCCGAAGGAAAAGAAGAAGTCGTCAGACGTTTCCAAAGAGACGGAGGCAATAGAAAACGCGTCGCCATGGTCGGCGACGGCATCAACGACGCGCCCGCGCTCGCCTCTGCCGACGTTGGCATAGCCATCGGCGCCGGAACGGACGTCGCGATCGACGCCGCAGACGTCGTGCTCGTCAAAAGCCGTCTCTCCGACGTCGTCACGGCGATACGCCTCAGCCGCCGCGTTTATAAAGGCATTTTGCAGAACCTTTTCTGGGCTTTGTTCTACAACTCTCTGCTCATCCCCGTTGCAGCCGGGGCGCTGATACCGTTCGGCGTCACGATGGAACCGATGTTCGGCGCTGCGGCGATGAGCCTGTCGAGCTTCTGCGTCGTCGCAAACGCGCTGAGGATCAACAGGTTCAGGCCTTTCGATGCGGCGCAGCCCTCCGCCGAAGAAAGACAGTCATTTTCAACGAGAGCCCCGGCTCTCTCTGCCGGAACCGAAGATCCCGTCGCCGAAGCCGACAATGACACGCTGAAAGGAGCAAATCAAATGACAAGGACAATGAAGATCGAAGGCATGATGTGCGAACACTGCGAAGCAAGGGTCAAAAAGGCTCTTGAAGCCGTGCCCGGTGTAAATGCCGCCGTCGTTTCCCACAAGGACGGAACAGCCGTCGTGACCTCTGCCGACTCCGTTGACGACGGCGCGCTCAGGTCTGCTGTCGAGGCTCAGGACTACGCCGTAAAGGATATCGCCTGACACAGCTTATTATTTCCTCCCGTCGCAGCTTGCAGCCGGGGCATCCGTTTTTCTTTACGAGGTATCAGAATGAGCATTTTTCCGGATATCACTCAGCTGCCTGACAGTATTGAGCTGGAAACAGACGACGGTTCGGCCGTCGTTCGACACGGCCCCGGTATCTCCGTCGGCGACGCCTGCGTCCTTTATGACAACGCCCGCGTTACTCTCAGAGCGGATAAAACGCCCGTAAGGACGGTCGTCCTGCGCTGGAATGGCCGGATGCCGGAGAACTCGCGGTTCTGCGGGGACGCGTGGGAACGCGGCTACGGCGATCTCGAATGGCGTGGTTTCGTCCCCGACCGCGTTATGCCGTGGTTTTTTTACGCGCTCAGCGGCGACGTGTTCGCCATGCTCGGAGTAAAGACCCGTCCGGACGCCCTGTGCAGCTTCACCTGCGACAAAGACGGCGTTTCTCTGACACTCGACGTGACCTGCGGCGCGGACGCCGCGGTCCTCGGCGGCATGACCATCCTCTGCGCGGAGCTTGTTTTCTTTGAAGAAACGACCGGCGACCCGTTCCTATCCGCCGTCAGGGCGGCAGCCCTTCTTCCGGAAGGCGCGGTCTTTCCGGACGCGCCGGTTTACGGCTACAACAACTGGTATTACGCGTACGGCGAGTCGTCCGCAAAGGTCATGCTCGATTCCGCACGCGAGCTTTCAGAGCTGACGGATGGCCTTGCCAACAGACCCTATATCGTTATCGACGACTGCTGGCAGAAAGAGCGAAAAAGCGGCTTTATCGGCGGTTCATGGCGTGAGGGCAACGCGGATTTCACGGACATGGCTTCGCTTGCCTCGCAGATCTCTCAGCTCGGCGTAAAACCCGGACTTTGGCTGCGTCCGCTTCAGAACAGATCCCCCGAGCTCCCGGATGATTTTTACCGCGACAAGGATGACTTCATCCTGGACCCTACGGTACCGGGCGTGCTCGAGCATATCGCCGAAGACGTCAGGACCGTGACAGGCTGGGGTTACCGCCTGATAAAGCACGATTACAGCACCTGTGACATCACGGGCGACTGGGGCTTCAGGCGCGGCAAAAGTCTCGTATGCGAAAACGTGCATTTCCGAAACCGCGACCGCACGACCGCCCAGATCATTAAAGATCTCTATTCCGTGATCTTCGGTTCCGCCGGGAAAGACTGCCTTGTGCTCGGCTGCAACACGATAGGGCATCTCGGCGTCGGATATATGCAGCTGAACAGGACCGGCGACGACACGAGCGGCAGAGAATGGGCAAGGACCCGAAAGATGGGCGTCAACACACTCGCTTTCAGAATGCCTCAGCACGGTTCCTTCTGGTTTGCGGACGCGGACTGCGTCGGAATAACCGACAGCGTGCCGTGGGAAAAGAACCGTCAATGGCTCGACCTGCTTTCACGCTCGGGAACGCCGCTTTTCGTCTCGGTTGCGCCGGGTTTTCTTAAAGGGACTCAGCTTGAAGAGCTCAAAGCCGCTCTTGCGTCCGCGTCGGTACCCGCGCCGGCAGCCGAACCGCTCGATTTTCTGAACGACACCTGCCCATCTTCTTGGAGATTCAGTGACGGGATCGTAAATTACGACTGGTATTGAACAGGGCGTTGAGCAATAAGCGCATACAACAGCGAACTGAAAGCCCCCGTTCGCGCTGGCAAAAAAGGAGTCGCGTATGGAATTATCCCTCGGCCGCCCGGCGTACACGGACGGCAGGCTCGAAAGAGAGATCCGGGTCTACGACCGTCTCGACGGTCTGGGCTTAGAATATGAACGGGTCGACCATGAAAGAGCCGACAATATGGACGCCCTTGTCGATATCGACAGGATACTCGGGGTGGATATGTGCAAAAACCTGTTTTTGTGCAACAGGCAGCAGACGTGTTTCTACCTGCTTCTGATGCCCGGTGACAAGCCCTTCAAAACGAAGGAGCTTTCCGCGCAGATCAACTCTGCAAGGCTGTCCTTTGCACCTGCTTCCGCCATGCTTGAATATCTGGACATCGAGCCCGGCGCGGTCAGCGTCATGGGGCTGATGAACGACAAAACAAACGCCGTAAATCTCCTTATAGACGAGGACGTCCTAAAAGACGGCTATATCGGCTGTCATCCCTGCGTATGCACCTCGAGCCTGAAGATCAGGACCTCTGACGTTATCGAAAAATTCCTGCCCTCTACGGGGCACGGATACAGGACCGTCAGGCTGGTCGGCTCAGACGCCTGACAGTGTCAGATCCGGCAAAAGCAAAAACCATGGTTTTCGGAGGGCGACGACGTGGACTGCATTCACCGCTATATGTCGCCTCTCGGCGGCATAACAGAAGCCTCGGACGGAGAAAATCTCGTCGGGCTTTGGTTCGACGGGCAGGATCATTTCGCGTATAGTCTCAATGCCGATCATGAAGAAAAGCCTCTGCAGATATTCGACCTTACCGACCGATGGCTTGACGTTTATTTCGGCGGCTCGGCGCCCGACTTCACTCCCCCTCTGCTTATAAGGGCGACGCCCTTCCGGAAAGAGGTTTATCGGATCCTTCAGACCGTCCCTTACGGCTGCACGACCACTTACGGAAAGCTCGCGAAAGCGGTCGCCGGCTCGTTGGGGTTTGAGCGCACGTCGGCCCGGGCGGTGGGTAACGCAGTCGGGCACAACCCGATATCTCTGATCATCCCGTGCCACCGTGTGGTCGGCTCCGACGGTTCTCTGACAGGCTACGCTGGAGGACTCGACAGAAAGAGACGTCTTCTTGAAACGGAACGGAGCCTCACGAACGCCCCCGACAATATGACTTTGTGATCAAGGAAAACAAAATGGAGCTTTCAGGGATCAAAAAAGCGGGGTTTTACCCGATAGACGGCGAAACGTACGGCCAACCCTTCCCCGAAGGCGTCGGCGGTTGCGCAGGGTTCCGGATACCGGGGCTGATAAAGCTCTCGGACGGCGCGCTTTTCGCCACGACCGACGCCCGCTACGACTGCCCCGGTGAAGACTGCGGCGGCATAGACACGATGTTCGCCCTATCGACGGACGGCGGGGAACGCTGGACCGCCGGTTACGCGGCGTACTTCCCCGATTCTCTCGGGACTCCGGGCGATCTTCGTGACGCGACCATATGCATCGACCCGATGCCTGTCGAAACGCCCGACGGCACCTTACACATTTTCGTCAACCTGGGACCGACGGGCGTAACTACCGCTCTTAAATGGCCCGGGGCAGGCTCCGGTTTTATAAACGTCGAAGGCGTCCGCCGCCTCGCGGTGACAGACGACCTTGCTCATGCCGACAGCTCACCCGAGAGCTTCCCGTACTATATAGGCGACCCGTCCGACGGTTTTTCACCCGTGATCGATCGCGCAAACGGAGAAAACACCGGCTTCGCTGTCGACGGCTTTTTCAATCTTTACAGGGTCAGCGCCGACGGATTTGAAGCCTTGACTCAGCCTCAGACGGACACCGGAAGCCGGATAGTCCAGAATCTGTTTTACAGGGATTCCGAGCTCCACGTTTACAACACTATGTACACCCTGCAGGTCTCGTCGGAAGACCGCGGCAAAACATGGAACTGGAGGCTCGTCAGTATCAAGCTGCAGGATGAAACGGGCGTGATCTCCTCGCCGGGCAACGGTCTCGTGACCTCGGACGGCGTCGTTGTTCTGCCTTTTTACGCTATGGACCCCGACATAAGCGTATTAAGATCTTTCCTTGTATTTTCCGAAGACAACGGCAACAGCTTTTTCCGCAGCTCATACGTTCCCTCCGTCGCGGAGATACCGAACAGCAGTGAATCCAAGCCCGTTGAGCTTCCCGACGGTACGCTGCGTCTGTTTTTCCGCAGCAGCACCCGCCGCATCTGCTATGCGGATTATGACAGAACCGAAAATCTCTGGTCCGAACCGAAGGCTCTGCCGGTGCTTGTGCATTCGGACTGCAACTTCGGAGCGCTTGCGCGCGGCGACAGGATATTCATAGCCTATGCCCGCGGCGTCGGCGCCTGCGCCCGCAGCCGTTCTCACGGGCGAATATACGTCTTCAGGACCGACGAACACAAAAAAATGCTGCTGTACGACGTATTTCCCGTTACCGACGACGCCTTTTCATACGCAGTACTTGCGGACGTCGATCCCTCAACGCTCGCCGTGCTGTACGACACCTGCGCCGACGGCAAAGTTATCTTCAAAAAAATCGCCGCAGACAGCTCGGAGTGATACTCTTCCTTTCCGATCATACAAAACAAATATGATCAGGAGGTCTTGAAATGTTCTACAAGTTTCTGGCAAAGATCGTCGCCGTTATTCTGTCCGTCACGTCGCTGTTTTCCGTCTCGAACGGGTTCAAGTGGGCGGACTCAATGGAGGGTCACGACTTCCCGTCGATCACCGCTGCGGAAAAAGCCGAAGGCGATACCCGCGTGATGTCCTTCAACGTCAGGTACGCCGACAACAACGGCACTGCCCGTTTCTGGCGATACGCTATCGTTGCCCGCGAGATCCTGTCGGTCAGACCCGACGTTCTCGGCGTGCAGGAGGCGCTTCCCGAGTGGATGAACGTTCTCAATATGCTCCTGCCGGAGTATGACAGCGTCGGCGTCGGCAGAGACAACGGAAAATCGGGTCTTCTCGCCGAGGGCGAGCATTCGGCCATTTTCTACCGCAAAGACAGATACAATCTGCTCGACAGCGGGACATTCTGGATCTCCGAAACGCCGGACGAACCCTCCTACGCCTTCGAAGCAGACCACAGAAGGGTCTGCTCTTGGGCAAAGCTTGAGGAAAAAGACAGCAAAAAGGTCTTCGCGGTACTCAACACCCACCTCGAGAGCACCGTGGATGCCGCCCGCGTCCTCGGCGCGAACATGATAAGGGACTTTGCCGCCGAGAACTTCGCGAATATTCCCGTCGTTGTTACCGGCGACTTCAACAGCACCGAAAACGGCTCCGCCTACCGGATACTGTCCGAAAGCTTTGTCAACTCACGCTACGCCGCAGCGGACAGCGAATACTATCCTTCCTTCCATGACTGCGCTCCGGAAAACGGCTACAACCTCGACTACATCATGGTCAGCTCCGAGATCCCGGTTCACGTTTACCGCACCGTGACGGACGGTATCGACGGCAGGTTCGTCAGCGACCATTTCCCGATCTATGCGGATATGTTCATACCCTACGCAGACACGTATTCCGCCCATGATTTCGAGCTTATCCCGCCGGCCGAAAAACCCGACGGCGCCGCCCGCATAATGTCCTTCAACATCAGGTGCTCAGATGTAAGGGGCGTTCCCGCTTCTCAGCGCGCCTCGATCGTCACCGGGCAGATCATCTCCGTAAAGCCCGACTCGGCCGGCATCCAGGAAGCTACCGGAGAGCTGATGGATACGCTCAAGAAAAAACTGACCGACTACGCATGGGTCGGTCTTGACCGGGAAAGCGGAAAGCCCGCCGACACCTACGGCGGGGAGGCATGCCCGATATTCTATCTTAAAGACAAGTATGAACTGCTCGAACACGGCGATTTCTGGCTTTCCGAAACGCCTGACGAGCCGTCCATCGCGCTCAACGCCGCCTGCAAGAGGATATGCACATGGGCGAAGCTTAAAGACCGCGGCACCGGCTCTGTTTACGTCCACGTCAATACTCACTACGATCACGTTTCGAGCCCTGCCCGCGTCTTCGGCGCGAACATGGTAACTGCATTTATCAACGATAATTTCGCAGAGCTCCCGGTCGTCTTCACAGCCGACATGAACGATTCCGTCGGCTCGGACGCTTACGCCGTCATGATCTCTTCGCTGCGCGACGCCCGCTTTGAAGCCGCGGATTCCGTTCCATACGGCACCTTCCACGCCTGCAGTCCGGAAACTCACGCCGGATATTTTATAGATTTCGTTCTCTGCTCAGAAGATATCGAGATCCTCACATACAGGACCGTTACCGACGGGATAGACGGACGGTTCGTCTCCGACCACTTCCCGATCTACGCGGATATCGTCCTGTGACCCGGATCGGAAAGACCGTTATAAGATAAACATCGCGTAATCAAAGCTTACGGTGACAATGATCATTATTCTTCCATATGATTATTCATTCGGAAGCAACCCGATCAACTTAAATCCCCCGCCATTTCGGCGAGGGATTTAAGCTTATTATTTGTCAAACAAATCGCTGTGCGTTCCGGTTCTGGTCAGATAGAGTACCAGTTCCTGCTTGGAAATACTATATATCAAAAGCCAATCCGGCGTAATATGGCACTCTCTGAAGCCGGAATAGTCACCGCTTAATGCATGATCTCTGAACCTTTGAGGGAGCTGTTCCTGCTCTGCCAGCATGGTGATCACATTTTCCAGGAGTCTGACGTCATATCCCCGTCTGACGATTCTTTTATAGTCTTTCTTAAAGGTCGATTCATATCTAATCGTCAGCATTCAGATCCTCCATCAACTCGGCCACAGAGGAGAAGCTTCTGCTCAATCCGATCCCACGTTCCGCATTCTCAATCGCCTTTCTCGTTTCCTCATTCGGGATCTCAGCCCTGACATCAAAGGGAAGCCCCTGTACGGCAATCGATTTTTTCAGGAAAATACGAATCGCGGTCGGGAGATCCAAACCAAGCGACTCAAAGGTTTCCGCCGCGGAATCCCGCAGCTCGCTGTCCATACGGATTTGTACAATACTTGCCGACATGATTAGTACCTCCTTTTTGCACTATAATGATTATATGCCATTATTAGTTGTTTGTCAATTGTTTGTATGTTGTTTTTAATATATTAAGCAAGCATCCCCGAAAGAGAAAAACCTGTACCTGCGCTCGACGGCTGTTTTATACGCCTCGAGCGTTTTTTCTCTGCCGCAGAAAGCGGACACGAGCATGATCAGCGTGCTTTCGGGGAGGTGGAAATTGGTAATAAGCGCGTCGACGCACCTGAAGCGATATCCCGGATAAATAAAGATATTCGTTCTGTCGGATCCCGGGCGGACGAGGCCGTTCTCCTCCGACGACGCCTCAAGCGTCCTTGTGCAGGTCGTCCCTACGGCTATGACCCGTCTGCCCTCGCGTTTTGCGGCGTTGATCTTCTCCGCCGCCTCCGAGCTCACGGTGTAATTCTCAAAATGCATTTTGTGGTCTTCGATATTGTCCTCCTTGACAGGCCGGAAGGTCCCGATACCAACGTGGAGGGTTATATAGACTATCTCGACGCCCTTGTCCTTAAGCTTTTTCAGCAGCTCGGGCGTGAAATGCAGCCCGGCGGTCGGCGCGGCTGCGGAGCCGTTGTTTTTTGCGTATACGGTCTGGTACCTGTCGCGGTCCGCGAGTTTTTCGGTGATATAATGCGGCAGAGGCATCTCCCCTACCTCATCGAGCACGTCGTAGAAATTGCCGTCGTAAGAAAGCTTCGCAAGCCTGTCGCCGTTATCGAGGACTTCGATGATCTCTGCTGTCATTTTACCGCCGGCGATATCGAACACCGCCCCGGCGCGCGCCTTTTTGCCCGGCCCGGCGATGACGTCCCAGACGTCGCTGCCCTTGTCTTCGAGCAGAAGAAGCTCAACTGTCGCCCCGGTCCCGCGTTTTACTCCGTAAAGGCGGCACGGCAGCACTTTAGTATCGTTGAGAACGAGCACGTCGCCCGGGCCAAGATAGTCGGCAACGTCATAAAAATGCCTGTGACTGATCTCGCCGGAGCTTCTGTCGAGAACAAGAAGCCGCGACTCGTCACGGTTTTTTATCGGCGTTTGCGCTATAAGCTCAGGGGGCAGATCATAATAAAAATCACTTTTTTGCATAAAAATACAGCTCGCTCTTGAATATCATATCCGAAAATGATACTATTTCCGGCGGCGTTATTCTAACACGCCGAACTCATTTTATCAACACAAAACAGCTTAAAGTTGCCGGATCGGTCCATCCGCATCGGGCAAGCCGAAAGGAAGTCAGCACATGAATAAATTCAAAGTCGGTATCATCGGCGCTACCGGAATGGTCGGTCAGCGCTTCATCACCCTTCTTGCCGACCATCCCTGGTTCGACCTCGTCTGCCTCGCCGCGTCCGCGCGCTCCGCGGGCAAAACCTACGGCGAAGCCATAGGCGGCAAGTGGGTCATGGATTCTCCCCTGCCCGACAGCGTCGCAGGGATGACCATCCTCGACGCGGACGCGGATATCGACAGGATCACGTCCCTTGTTGATTTCGTTTTCTGCGCCGTCAACATGTCGAAGGACGCCACCAAGGCGCTTGAGGAGCGCTACGCGAAGGCCGAATGCCCCGTCGTCAGCAACAACTCCGCTAACAGGCACACGCCCGACGTCCCGATGGTCGTTCCGGAGCTGAACTGGCGTCACATCGAGGTCATCGACTCCCAGAGGAAGCGCCTCGGCACGAAGCGCGGCTTCATCGCCGTAAAATCGAACTGCTCGCTTCAGAGCTACGTGCCCGCCCTTTACCTGCTGCATGCCGAATTCGGCGTCAAAGACGTGCTTGTCTGCACCTATCAGGCCATTTCCGGAGCCGGCAAGACCTTTGACACGTTCCCGGAGATCGTCGACAACGTCATTCCCTTCATCGGCGGCGAGGAAGAAAAGAGCGAGAAAGAGCCCCTCAAGATCTGGGGAGAGATCAGCGGCGGCATTATCGTCCCGGCGGACAAGCCCAATTTTACCGCCCAGTGCCTCAGGGTACCGGTTTCGAACGGTCATATGGCGGCGGTGTTCGCAAGGTTTGAAAAAAGACCGACGAAGGAACAGATCCTGTCGGCCTGGGACGGTTTTGAGGGCGAAGCCCAGAAGCTCGGGCTGCCCCACGCCCCGAAAAAATTCCTGCACTATTTTACCGAAGACGATCTTCCGCAGACGAAGCTCCAGAGGGACCTTGAGGGCGGCATGGCAATCTCCATCGGCAGGCTGAGGGAAGACACTCAGTATGACTACAAATTCGTCTGCCTTTCTCACAACACCCTCAGAGGCGCCGCGGGCGGCGCCGTCGAGCTGGCGGAGCTGCTGGCGGCAAAGGGATATTTCGACAGATAAAAGTCAGTTGTGCGCAAAAACTTGACTGTACGGCGGCAGGGTAAGCACCCCGCCGTCTTTTATTATTACATACACGTACAAATGGCGCTCGTGTAGGGGCGACCCAAATGGTCGCCCGGAACACAGTGTATCAAACGTGTTGTGTTTAAGAAAGAAAACACTACCTTATTTCCCGGTAGCGCGGCACCTCAGTGCCGCTCCGACGCACAGCGTCGGTTTACAATGGATTATATTGCCCCAGTCATATCAGATTGACCATTCGCAAAGTGTTTTGAATTCTTTTCGTATACGCCCTTCGGGCGAGCGGCACTGAGGTGCCGCGCTACCACCGGGGTTCGTAAACCACGAACGCTGTCCGCTATCCGCTGACTCGTGAGCGACCACATGGTTCGCTCCACACTACTCCCATTCCCTATTCCCTATTCCCTGTTCCCTTCCTCCTTAACGCCCCGCCGCCCCCGCGAAAATCGCGGGGGCGGTGGGCTTGCTGCGCTATACGCGCGTCATACTATCTTGAACGTCTTTTTGACCGTGCCGGTGTAGTTTCCTGTACCTGTTATCGTAACGGTGTACGTGCCCTTTGCCTTGCAGGCGCCGGACCACGCAACTGTGTAATGAGTTCCTTCTGTAAGCTTGTAGCCGCCGGCATTTTTGACCGTGATCGTCGGCTTCTGCACTTTGCCGTTGTAGGTGAAGCTCGTCGCAGACAGCGTTACCCGCGAGGCCGCGAGAGACTGTGCGTTGATCTTGAATGTCTTTTTGACCGTACCCGTGTAATAGCTGCCCTTCGCGGTCACCGTCACGGTGTAGGTCCCGGCGTTCTTGCACCCTGTCGAATACGTCACAGTGTAGCTCGTACCCTCGACAAGCGCCTTGCCCTGCGCGTTCTTGACCGTAACCGTCGGCTTCTGCACCTTTGCGTTATACGTGAATGACGTCGCCGACAGCGTCACCCGCGATGCCGCGAGCTTCTGCTTCGTGATTTTGAAGGTCTTGCTCACCGTGCCGGAGAAATAACTTCCCTTCGCGGTGATCGTTACAGTGTAAGTTCCGGGCTTTTTGCAGCCGGTCGAATACGCCACCGTGTAGCTTGTGCCCTCTTTGAGCGTCGTACCCGCTGCGGACTTGACCGTCACAGTCGGCTTCTGGACAGAACCGTTGTAGGCCTTGCTCGACCACGACAGCGTCACGTGTGAAGCCGCCAGCTTCTGCTTGGTTATCTTGTAGGTCTTGCTCACCGTACCGGTGTAATAGCTGCCCTTAGCCGTGACCGTCACGGTATACGTCCCGGGCTTTTTGCTGTTCTCGTTCGACCAGGTCAGGGTGTAGCTGCTGCCCTCGGTCAGCGCCGTGCCAGCCGCGTTTTTGACCGTCACAGTCGGTTTCTGGATCGAGCCGCTGTATGCTTTGCCCGACCAATCCAGCGTCACGTTCGCCGCGTCAAGAGTCTGTTTCGCGATCTTGTAGGTTTTGCTGACAGTGCCGGTGTAATAACTCCCCTTCGCGGTCACCGTCACGGTATACGTTCCGGGCTTTTTGCTGCTCTCGTTCGACCAGGTCAGGGTGTAACTGCTTCCCTCGGTCAGCGCCGTGCCTGCGGCGTTTTTGACCGTCACGGTCGGCTTCTGCACACTGCCGTTGTAGGTGAACTTCGCCGCAGAAACGGCCACGTTCGCCGCCGCCAGAGCCTGTTTTTTGATCTCATACGTCTTTGAGGCAGTCCCGGAATACAAGCCCTTGCCCTTCACGGTGACCGTATATGTCCCGGGCTTTTTGCTGCTCGCGCTGGAATACGTCACGGTGTAGTCCGTCCCCTCGGTCAGCGTCGCCCCGGCGGCGTTCTTGACC
>JAILDS010000134.1 GCA_024689165.1 Clostridia bacterium | reverse complement strand
TGTTTCGCGCTTGCAGCCGCGGTCGCTGCGGTGTTTGCCGTCGCGCTGTTCAGACTCGTATATAATGCGGCAGTTTCCGGCAGCGGCCGGAAAGTAAACAGTTCGCTCGGGTCCGGCGCGGCGTTTCTCTTCGCCGCAGTATCCGCTCCGCTGTCGATCGCAGTCGTCGCTTTTAATGACAAGCTTTCGCTCGGGCATACCGTGCCGCTTCTGTGGTGCCTTGATATACTGTTTTTGCTCTACGCCGGGGAGCCGGAGCTGCGCGCGCTTTACGACGCCGCGTTCTCATTGCTCGGGCGCTTCACCGGCGACACGGCGGAACGATGAGCGAGAGTCCGGCGCCGCGTCTCGGGCGGCGGGAGGAGCGCGCAGGATGGCCCGGCGGGTTTTTGTACGCCCACCGGTTCCTGTTTTTCTTTTTCGTCTACGTCGTGCTTTACAATTACGTCGTCGTCACCCGATTCGAATATACGGGGGTGAACTGGATAACATATCCGTATTTCCTTGTAGATTACCGTACGATGGGCTTCAGATCCCAGCTTCTGCCCGGGTCGGTCTTTTACGGGATATTCGGGGAGCGTTCAAACGAGGACGTCGCCGCTGCCGTCAACACCGCGCTTCTGCTGGTCATCTTTTTCGGCATCGCGCTGCTGCTGGAGCGTTTTGTCAAAAATGTGGGGCCGGGGCTCCGGAGCTCCGCCGTCCTTCTGGCGGTGTTTTACCTTTCCGGGATGTTCACCTTCTCGATCTTTACGGATCTGCCCGGAATGCTCGACGTTTACTGGGTGTTCTTTTCCGTGCTGTTTTTCGTGTTTCTGAAAAACAGACTGCTGCGCTGGCTGATACCGGCGCTGTACGTCCTGTCGATGCTCATACATTTTTCATCGGTCATCGGCTGCATAATCCTGTTTTCAATAGTTCTTCTCTATGAGATCGCTTCCGCCCGCGACCGGAAAAGCAGGACCGTCTTTCTTGTCGTTTTCGCGCTGTCGATGCTCTCGACGATACTCGTTTTCGGGTATTTTCTTATCCACAACGAGGACGGCCTGCCCATGACGCTTGAGGAGTTCGATGAAATGCTCCTGTCCCGCGGCGGAAAATACACGTGGTATTACGATTACGCCTTTTATAATATCCATCGCGGCAAGGAGGTCGTCCCGAGCAGCGTCTTCGCGATAGAGTCTCCGGTCCTCCGGATCGTTTCGACGGTCCGGCACAGGATCATCTTCAATATCGGACTGCTGGCGGAGGAAAAGTCCCAGACCTTCAGAGTACTGTCGCTTTCCGCAATGATACTTGTCCCGGCCGCCGTTTTTTATTACAGACGGCTGCTCCGCTTTTTCGGCAGACTGAAGGGAGAACCGCTTAAGAGGTTCTGTGTTTTTCTGATGATGGTTCAGGTGCCCGTCACCGCCGCAGGCTGCCTTTTCTCGGTCGATCTGGTCCGCTGGCTCTCCCACGCTTTTCTTATCGCGTTTACTTTACTGCTGTACCTGCTTTACAATGAGCCGAATCTACGCAGCGATGTGCTCGGGGATGTGAAAGGTCTTCGTTCGTCGTTCCCCTTCGCCGTCTATGCTCTCGCGTATTTCTTCTCAAACGCGAGGGCGTACGGCTGAGCCGGCAGGGGGAGGTGAGAGTCATGGAGACTTCCGGAACGAAGATCGGGCCGCTGCGGCGCGGCAGGTTTTTTATCTTCTTCTTCCTGTATCTGCTGGTCTATCATGTCGTTGTCGTCAACCGCCTCGCGCCGTGGAGCGTCAACCGGCTGACTTATTCCGTCTACCGTGTGGATTACAGCTTCGGATTCGGCTCAAAATTCCTGCCCGGGGCGCTGTTCGATCTCCTGTTCGGGCAGCGCACGTCGGAAAAGGCCACGACGATATTCTGCGCGTCGCTTGTGGTCATCATTTTCGCGGGAGTTTCCTTTCTGCTGGAAAGGTTCATGCTGAGAGTCCGTCCCGAAAACAGGAACGCGGCCCTTTTCACCGCCGTCGTTTTCCTTTCCGGCTCGTATACCTTCTGTATTTACACAAGATATCTCGGACTGCTCGACACCTGGTGGCTGCTGTTTTCGATACTGTTCCTCTTGTTCCTTGAAAATAAGAGACTTCGGTTCCTTATCCCCGCCGTTTTCGTACTGTCGCTGCTCATTCATTTCTCCGCCCTTGTTTTCATAATCACGTTCTATTCGATCGTTCTGCTATACAGGATCTCCGTCGCCGGGACAAAACGCGAGCGCTCAGGTCTTATCGCAGTACTATGCGTTTCCCTGCTGCTGACAGCCGGGCTTTTCATGTTCCTTGTTCTGTACGAATCGCGCCATATAGTGCCTATGGAGGAGTTCCATAACAAGCTGCTCGAGCGCGGAGAGTCGTTTTTCAACTATTGGGATTACTCGATTTTCCATATCTGGGAAGGGAAACTGTTCGTGCCGGAGTCCGTGAACGATATCGGGAATCCTCTGATAAAATTTGCCGCGCTGTTTTATTATCAGGCGAAAATGGCGCTGGGCATAGTCGCCGGCAAGCCCGGCAGGAGCATCGCAGTGACGCTTTCGGCGCTGTTTCTGCTCCTTCCGCCTTATCTGGCCGCGGCGAGGTTCCACCGGAGGCGCTGCGCAGGGCAGACCGGGGCGTTGGGCAGGATATGCTCTTTTCTGATGATCGTTCAGTTCCCGTTCGTATTCTGTCTGGGCGTTCTGTTCGGGATGGGCATAGACATGACCCGTTACCTTACCCACGGATTTACGGTCACGTGCATGTGTCTGCTATATGTGCTTTACAGCGACCCCGAGGCGAATGAGATGTTCTTTGAGGCTCTGCGTCCGCTGAAGGGCTCCATGCCCACCGCCGTCTGGTTTTCCGCCTATTTCCTGACCGCCATGGACCCGCTGTTCTGACGGTGTCCGTTATCCGAGGAGTTCGAAAATGAACAAAGTCATGCTCTTGTATCCGCCCGGAAAGCTCCTTCAGCGAAGCGAGGACAGGGCGCAGTGCAATCTCGACGACGCCGCGACCGGCGCCGTCCACGCCTGCAACGACCTGGGATACTGCGCGGCGGTGCTTCTGCAAAAAGGCTACGAAGTTTTCCTTCGGGATTACCAGACCGAAAAAGCCTCGTTCGAAGAGGTGGAGCACGACGTGCGCGCCTTCAGACCCGATATGATCGCCCTGAGCACGACGAACACCTCCGTTATTGACGACCTTGCGTTCCTTGACAGGATATCCGGATTCCACAAATGCGTCAACGTCGTCAAAGGCGCGGTCTTTTACGACCTTGAACCGGAGCTGCTGGATCAGCTGCACCTTGAAAACGCTGACTGCCTTATCGGCTGCGAGATGGAGTTCGTTATCGGAGTTCTCGCCGACTTTTATCTCCGATCGGAGGGCAGTCTTTCCGGCGTCAACGGCATTTTTTACAGGGACGGGGAGAGCTTTATCAAAAACCAGTTCGTGTGCGGGCTGAACGACCTCGACGACCTGCCGTTCCCTGCGCGCGGGCTGATGAAAAACGAGCTGTACGTCCGGCCGGACACGGGCGAGCCTATGGCGACGATACAGACCGGGCTGGGCTGTCCGTCCTCCTGTATCTACTGCCTCACTCCCATCATCTCCGGCAAAAACGTCCGCAAAAGGGATGTCGAGAGTATTTACAAGGAGCTTGAGGAGTGCTATTATACTTTCGGCATCAGGAACTTCTTTTTCAAGGCGGATACTTTCACGATAGACGCGTTCTACGCCGGCGCCGTCTGCGACCGGATAATCAACTCCCCGCTTCACGGGAAGATAGAGTTCACCGTCAACTCCAGGGCAAAGCCGCTTGAGCCGTGGCTGCTCAAAAAACTCAGGGAAGCGGGCTGCTTCACGATCGCCGTCGGCTTTGAGAGCGGCAGCGACGAGACGCTGCGCAGGATCAAAAAAGGAACGACCGTCGAAGACAATCTCCGCGCCGCAAAAATGATACACGACGCGGGTATACCGCTTTTCGGATTCTTCATGATAGGCTTCCCGTGGGAAACGGAAGAGATGATCGCCGACACCGAGCGTCTGATCCGACGGACAGCTCCGGACTTTATCGAGCTTCACGTCGCGATGCCGTATTACGGGACGGGGCTGTATGAGGAGTGCCGGAGCCTGGGCGTACTTTCCGGCGGAGGCTTCGGACATGATTATTACTCCCCGAACACGACCGGGACGGTCGAACTGTCGAACGCCGGGATACTCCGGCTGAAAAAGAAGATACTCCTGCGGTTCTACCTGAGACCTTCTTACATAGCAAAAAAAATGCTCGGCGCCGCGAAAAGCTCCGTGGTCAGGAAGAACTATGTGAAATACGGATTCAGGCTCTTGGCAAAGAACCTGCCCGGAGGGAGACGACGCAATGGATAAAAAACTGCTCTCTGTCTGCGTCCCGGTATATAACGAAGCGGAGAATATAGCCGCCGCCTACGAGCGCATCACCGCGGTGATGAGCTCGCTTTGCGCTTACGATTATGAAATAGTGTTTTTCGACGACGGCTCGACCGACGGCTCTGCCGAGCTGATTGAGGGACTGTGCCGGAGCGACGAGAAAGTCAGGGCGGTGTTCTACGCGCGGAATTTCGGGTATTCCAAGACGGTTTTCTACTGCATGCAGCAGGCGAAGGGCGACGCGGCGATCATCGTCCACTGCGACCTGCAGAACCCGCCGGAGGAGATACCGAAGCTCGTCGAAAAATGGGAACAGGGCGCCGACGTTGCGCTTGGGGTCAAAAACAAGAGCCGGGAAAACAGGCTGATGTATTTTCTGCGCACGCTGGCTTATTTCGTCATGAACTTTGTTTTCGGCATGCACATGGTGCCGCACGCCACGGAGTTCGAGCTGCTCGACAGGAGCGTTCTTGACGTGCTGCGGGATATCCATACGCAAAACCCCTATCTGCGGGGCTATATCCTCGAATACGGCAGGCATATCGAAAAGGTCTATTACGTCCAGGACAAAAGGCGCGGCGGCAGTACGCACTTCAACCTTAAAAAATACTATGAATTTGCCCTCGGCGGGATAGTAAGCATGAGCCGCTGCCTGCCGAGAAGGTTCATCCTGTTTTCGGTGATCTCGATCCTCGCCCTGCTCGTCGAGTTTTTCGCCCGGTTCCTTCCGGCGGCTTCGGGGGAGGTCTTCTGGAGCGGGCTGCTTCTGCGCTTCGGCGTGTTTTCAGCCCTGCTGCTGATACTTCTCGTCTCGATTTTGTTCGAGTATATACTCACGCTGATAAACAATACCGAGGACAAGCCCTTCATCATCGAGGACAGACGGATAAACTACTGAGGACGCGTTATGGGACTTGACGAAAAAAAGGACGGGGCAAAACGGCGGCGCAGGTATTCGCTGTTGTTTTTCGCGTACCTGATCATTTATGACTGCTTCGTCGTCAACCGTCTCGCGCCGTGGCGTCTTTCCGATGTTACAAGGTCCGTTTTCGCAGTGGATTACAGCTACGGCTTCGCTTCAAAGCTCCTGCCCGGAGCGGTGTATAACCTCATCGTCGGCTCTCGCGCCTCGGAAACTCTTGCTACACTCTGGGCTGTCGCGCTCCTGCTGGCTGTTTTCGCCGGGACCTCGCTGCTGCTCGGGCGCTTCGTCGAACGCGTCGGGCCGGAGCACCGGGTCTCTGCGCTAGTGCTGTCAACAGTTCTTCTTTCCGGAGCCTATACTTTTTCCGTATTCGTCCGCTGGCCCGGACTGCTCGACACCGCGTGGCTGCTGTTCACTATACTGTTTCTGGTCTGCCTCGGGCAAAGGCGGCTGAGGTTCTTCATACCGGTCATATTCGCCCTGTCGCTGCTGATCCATTTCTCCGCGCTGGTGTTTTACCTCACTATCTTCTCGGTCCTCATCCTGTACAGGATCTCCGCAGTGCCGGAGAAGCGCGAAAAAACGGAACTATGGATCATTTTCGCCGTGTCGATGGCTGTTACGGCCGGGCTGTTCTCCTTCCTGATCCTCAACGAGTCGCGGATGATCGTTCCGATGGAGGAGTTCCACAAAAAGCTGTCCGAGCGCGGCTGCGACTATTATTTCTACTGGGATTACTCCTTTTTCCGCGTGTGGGGAGACGTTCCGTTCAGCCCGGCGTCGGTAAACGCCGAGCCGCCGTCCCTGATGAAGTTCTTCAGGCTGTTCTACTATCAGCTTGTGCTCTGCAAGGGTCTTTTTGAGAGGGACCCCCCTATGAGCCTGATAAACACGCTCGGCGGAGCCGCTGTGCTTGCTCCGGCAGTAGTATTTGTCGAGAGCTTCCATCTGCGCCGGCTGCGCGAAAAGGGCGGCGGTCTGAAGCGCTTCTGCGCATTCCTGATGGCGGCGCAGTTCCCGTTCGTGTTCTTCCTCGGCATTCTGTTTGCCATGGGGATCGATATGACCCGCTATTACACGCACGCCTTCCTGCCGATGCTTATCTGCCTGTTTTACGTCCTTTACACCGATGAAAGCGCGAGGACCGAGTTTTTCGGAAAAATGAGGCGGCTGAAGGGCTCCGCTCAGGCGGTCATCTGGTTCATCGCTTACGCCGCCGTCGCGCTCGACCCGAGCTTTTAGGAGATAACGTATGGTTACGTCTTTTGCAGACAAGTCTTCGCCGGAGAAGAAAAAGATCGCCCTGCCTACCGTCGCGGCGCTCGTTTTTCTTATGCTGACCCGGTTCGCGTTCCTCTACGTCGATATCGACTCGAAAATGGACGTGCTCCGGTTCGTTCTGTACGCCGTTTATTTCGTCGCGGTCTGCGGCGCGTGCGTTTTTAAGGCTCCTCGGACGGTCTCCACAGTCCTTATCATCGCCGGGGCGGCGGGGCTGACGGCGTTTATCTGCGTCAGGGACGGCGTCGGCGGTCCCGCATTTTTCATCCCCGCCGCGTGCGCCTGTCCCCTCGTCTTTTTTGCAGACGTTTATCCGGACTCCGGTCATAAGGATCCTCTCGCGATCGTCCGCACCGTGCTTATGCATATACTGCCGCTCGTTCTTGCCGTCGCCGTCGTGATGTACCTGCGAAGGCTCCCAGAGGTCGTTTCGTCCGGTTTCTTTTTTACCGTGATCCTGTATGCACTGATCTCCGGCGTGCTGTTCCTTATCTCCCGCGGCCGCGCAAAACAGGCGGAAAAAACGAAAAAACAAAAAACCGGCGGTTCAGCCCGCCCGAAAGCTGTTTTTCTGTTCGCCGCCGTGACCGCTTTTGAGACGGGGATTTATCTCGCGCTGTCCGGAAACGATATACTTATACACACTCTGTCCGTCCTGCTCCTTTCACAGCTCGCCATGCTCTATGACGCGGGGAACGCGCCGGTCTGCGCTTTCTTCGGAAAGATCGGGAATCGGATCCGCCGCTTCGTTTCGGCGCGGGAGGAATGATATGTCAGGGATAAAGCGCTTCTTTTGTAAGCACCGCCTCCTTTTCGGAGTGTGGGCGTTTATGGTCGCTTACAACGTGCTTATCCTTTGGGACGGGAAGCTGCCGCAGGTCAATGAGATAACTTATTCGTTTTACGCGGTGGATTATTCCCTCGGTTTCTGCAGCAGGATGCTGGCGGGGACTGTTTATTCTCTGCTCGTCGGAGTGTATTCAAAAACAGCGGTAAATATCTACCTGACGGTCCTTTACCTGCTGTTCTATCTGCTTCTGGCTTATCTGGCGGAAAAATTTCTGCTCGCATTTCCCGACTATAAAGCGGAAAGGACGATACTCGCCGTTCTGTTCCTGACCGGGCCGTTTTCCATTCCGATGCTGACAAAACAGTTCGGCATGCTCGATTTCCACTGGGCGTTCCTGTTCTTCCTCTCCGTACTGCTGCTCAAGAACAGGTATCTCCGGTTCGTCGTCCCGGTATTCGTTGTCTTAATGATAATGACTCATTTCGCCGCTCTGATATGTTTCGTCGCCGCCCTGCTGCTCATTATCCTGCTTTATTATTCAATGTCGGAGGAAAAGCGCGATCGGATCTCATTTCTCATACTTTTTACCGTGTGTCTGGTCCTCGGAACCGGTCTGACCCTGTATTTCATACTCGGCGACAAGAATAACATCGCCGTCACTCTTGACGAGTTCGAGAGAGTCGTGACCGGAGAGCGCAGCGCGTACGCCCACTATTTTACATATTACTTTTACGATTATATCCCCGCCGACGCAGACTTTTTCGTGGAGCGCTACTCCGGGATAGATAATTCCTCCGCCGGACTCATTTCTTCGCTGTTCCGTCAAATGCAGATAACCTTCTCCTCCGGTATCTCCAACAGGTTTTTTGTCGCGAACCTGTTCGCGCTGCCCCTGCAGGCGTTCCTGTTCCGGTTCCTGTTCAGTTATATAAAGCGCGAGAGCGTTTTTTTCAAAAGGCTCCTGACCGTCGCGGCTGCGGCGCTGTCGCTGGTAGTGGAGGCTGTCGGCTTCCTGTTTTCCACAGACAATACACGCTGGCTCGGGCATTCCTGCATCATCCTCATGGTCTGGTTTTTCCTTGTCATGTATTATGAATACCGCGAGGGGATCGAAAGACTCAAGGCCGTCTTTTCCTCGGCAGGTTATTGGCTAGTAGTTATCGTACTTTTCTTTTACGCGGGAGCGGTGGCTGACCCGTATACTGTGCCGCTGCAGCAGCAGCTGTGATATTTCGGGAAAGGAGGCGGAACGGCTGTGAATAAAAAATACCTTTTCATTTCGTTGTCCGCGCCGTGTTATGCGGCGTGCCTGTGGGTAAACTCGGTTTTTGCCGGTGAAAAGATGCACGCGGCTAACCTGATCCTTTTTGCCGTCTTTGCCGTATCCGCTGCGCTCGCGCGATCTTTTACCGGGATTTTACTAAAAAATATATCCGTTTTCGTTCCGGCGGCGCTGCTGTTCCCCGCCCTTTTTCCGGGAGTGGGGGCGGATGTGTTGACCCCGGAGGCGGTGATGGTATATTATTGTTTCTGCGTCCCCGCTCTCCTGACGATTTCCATGCTTGTAACGGAGAAGTCGAAAAATAAACACTCTGTGAAAAAGTCTCCCGCAGACGACAGGTACGTCCTGCAGAGCTTTGTTTACGGACTGTATGTCATTGTGGCTGCAGCGGCCTTTTTTATACGGTCCGCAGGGTCGCTCTCATTCAGGCCCTCGGACTGCGCCGCCGCAGCGATCCTGCTTCTGTTTGCCGCGTTTTTTGTGTTCTGCCGCGTGCGTTTGTCCGGTAAGAGGGCAAGATCCGGGATCCCTCACAGGAAACGCGCCGCGTCAGTCCTGACGACCGCCGCCCTGACCGCAGCGTCCGGAGCGCTGTTCTTAGCGCTGTTTTTCAACGTGCACTTCCACGATACGGTGTTTTTAGCTTTCCCGTCCTTTCTGACGGCGGTACTGTTTTTTGACGCCTGCCCGTCCGTCAAGCCCTTTGTCTTTTTCTCCGCAGCCTGAAGGGAGCAGCAGATTTGTCCGCGACGAACAAGAAAAACGTGCTGTACAAGAACCGCTTTGCGATCTTTTTTTTCGCATACGCGGTCGTTTACGCAGTTGCCGCGGTGAACCGGTTCGTCCCGTGGGAGGTCGATGACACCGCGATCTATTCTTTTTACGCGGTAGATTACTCCTTCGGCTTCGCCACCAAACTGCTGCCCGGGGCGATATTCCGTTTTTTGTTCCGCGATCACGCCGACCGGGAGACCGCGACGGCGTTCATGACCGCGGTCGTTCTCGTCTGCTTCGCGCTGCTTGCAGTCCTTTTGCAGAGATTCATGTCCCGTATGCCGGAAAAACGGCGATCCTCCGCGTTCCTTCTGGTCTTGTTCTTTTTGTCCGGCGCGTATTCCTTCGCAATCTTCACCAAAACGCTCGGACTGATGGACACGTTCTGGCTGCTGTTCGCTCTGCTGTTTTTCTTTTTTCTTGAGCATAGCGTACTTCGTTTACTTATCCCGCTGCTGTTCGCACTGTCGGTGCTTGTCCATAACGCGGCGCTGATATGCTATATCCCCCTCATGAGCATCGTGCTGCTTTTCAGGGCGTCCGTAGAGGAGGACCGCCGCCGCCGGGCAGGTTTTTTTGTCGTTCTCGCTCTATCCCTTGCCGGCGCCGCCGCGCTGTTCGTGTTCGTTTCCGCCCGTGAGACGGAGCTTATCGTCCCGATAGACGAGTTCCACGAAAAACTGCTTGAAAACGGCAGCGACAGCTTTTATTATTTCGACTACGCATTGTTCGGGAACTATCTGGGCAACCAGTACATCCCCGAAGGCGCGCTCGACGGGCTATCTCCGGCGATGAGACTGATCATGTCGGCTTATTACCGCGTGAAGCTCAATATCGGTGTGCTTTTCAGCCGCGGAGCGATACACCCGCTGTCCTTCCTTTGCGGTCTTGCGGTGCTTTCTCCCGTCGCGGTGCTTTTCGGCAGGTTCCACCTGTGCCGGTTCCGCGCCTCCGGCGGCTTCCTGCGCAGTTTCTGCGCTTGGGCCATGACCCTGCTGTTCCCCGTCATCGTAGTCGTCGCGATCCCGTTTTCGGAGGATATCACGCGCTGGTACTCGCATGCCTTTATCGTGGCTTTTACATGCGTGCTGGCAGTCCTTTATTATTCCGAAACCGACAGGGAGCTGTTCTTCGGACTTCTGGAGCCTTACGCCGGTTCCGCGTGGCTGAAGATTTACTGCATCGCGTACGCGACGCTGAGCATGTATACTATCTATTAAAGGGGGTGGAAACGATGCCGGTCCTGCGCGAAAGAACCGCCGGTTTTTTCACGCGGCACAGATACGCGGTCTTCTTTTTCGCGTATCTGGTCGTGTATAACGTCTGCATAGTCAACCGCTGCGGTACGTGGACGGTCAGCGACATCGTTTACACCTATCACATAGTGGACTTCAAAAACCTCGGCTTCCGCTCGCAGCTTCTGCCCGGGGCGATTTTTTACGGGATATTCGGCGACCGCACCTCGGAAACGCTGATAACGGTATACGAAGCCGTCCTGATAATCCTGTTCTTCATTTTCGCCGCCTTCCTTCTTGAGCGCTTCATGCACTCTGTTGAGAAGAAATACCTGCGAGCGTCGATGATACTCGTCCTTTTCTATATGTCCGGGATGCTGACGTTCGCGATTTTTACCGACGAGCTGGGAATGCTCGACTCCTACTGGCTGTTCTTTTCCGCGATGTTCATCTTTTTCCTGGACAGGAAAGCCCTGCGTTTTCTGATACCCGTACTGTTCGTCCTCAGCCTGCTCGTGCATTTTTCGGCGGTCCTGTGTTACGTCGCCGGTTTTTCGATACTGCTGCTTTACAGGATCTCCGCTGCGGAGGACCGCCGCTCACGGGCGGGGTATATCGCCGTCGCCGCCCTGTGCCTGGCGGCTACGGGGGTGCTGCTCATTTATTTCATCCTGTTCCAGTCCGACGGTCTGCCTATGACGATGGAGGAGTTCGGGCAGCTTGTGAAGGACAGGGGCGGTGATTATGTCCTTTATTACGAATACTCCCTCTTCAATTGGTACAAGATGAGAGAGGTCATACCGTCTGAGGTCTTCGCCATCGCGTCCCCGGTCGAGAGGCTGATAAAGATCGTCATCTCGAAATGCAGCTTCACCATATGGGAATACTCTCTTGATCCCCTGGCTTTCGCTCTGCGGCTCGCCCTGATTTTTTCCGTCGGGACCCCGGCGGCGGTGTTCTATTACAGGCGTATGGCGCGGTTCTTCAAAGTCCTGCGCGGGCGCAGGCTCAAAAGGCTGTGCGTCGTGCTGATGATGATACAGCCCGTTTTCACCGCCGTGACGGGCAGCCTCTACTCGCCGGACCTCGTCCGCTGGTGCACGCACGCCTTTCTTATAGCTTTCACACTGTTTTTGTATCTGCTCAGGCGCGAGCCGGAGCTTGCCGCGGACGTGTTCGGCTCGCTTGAAAGGGCAAGCTCCTCCGTTCCGTTTTTCGTCTACTTCCTGTCCTACGCCCTCGTCAACCTGTGGGCTTACTGCTGAAAGGGGGCGGAGAATGAAGACGGAGCTGAAAAACAGGCTTTTTCTTCCGGCGGCGCTGCTTTTCCTTTTCGCGACGCAGGCGATCTTTTTATACAAGGAGATCAAGCTCGAGAGCAAGGAAATGATCGTCTACGGCGCCGGGGCTGTGTTTTTCCTTGCCATGTACGTTATCTGTCTGACGGTCCCTTCCTTCGGGATACGGCTCGCTGTTTCGCTTGCCGGACCTGCCGGTCTCGCCGCGCTGTACGGGGGATTGTTCGGCTATGATATCACAAGGCTGTCGGTATTTTTCCCGCTCTTGTCCGCCTCGCTGTTCGTCGTTCTGGCAGGAGTTCCCCCGAAGATCGGTCAGAACCGCCGCAGTTTTGCCCTGAACGCCGTAGTGACGGCTTATTTTGCCGTCCTGATCGCCGTCGCGGTCGTAAACAGGATCGACGCGAGCAGGATCGTCACATACGGACGCTTTCTTTTTCTCGCGCTGGCAGTCCTGTTTATAGTTATCCGCCGGTCGAAGAGCTCCGGAAAGTCCCCCTACGCTTCGGCGCGCAGGGATTCCAAAACGGTTTATCTGTTCGCGATGATAACTCTCGTCCAGAGCGGCGTTCTGTTCCTGTTCTTCGACAATGAGGATCATACGGAGTTTTACGTTCCGCTGTTCTGGATCGCCGGCCTTGTGGTCCTGTATGAAAAACGTGAACCGCTGGTCTGCGATTTCGTCGCCTCATTCATAAAAAAACGCGATAAATTCTTATATGACTGAAAGAGGACGCCCCAAACAGAAATCCAATCCCTGCAATATGCCCGTCTCATGAAAAATCCCGGCAACGCGAACCGCACCCGCTCCATGATCCTGCGCTTTCTGCGCGGGACGTGGGGTTATTTCGTTTTCTGCGCCGTGTGCGCAGGCTTCACGGCCCTGTGCGACATGCTGACGCCGCAGATCATCCGCGTGACCCTCGACAACGTCATACCGCGTTCGGAGGAGGGCCTGTCCGCCGCCGCCGCGTGGGTACTGGGGCTGTTCGGAGGCGCCGCGGGCGTCCCGCTGTGGTTCCCCGCAGCTTTGCTGCTGTTCGTTGCCGCACTGCGCGTCCTGAGCGTGTACCTGTTCCGGGTCGAAAACGCAAAGGGCTCGCAGCTGTTCATTGAAAAAATGCGCACCGCCGTCTTCGACCGTCTCGAGCGGCTGAGCGTGTCGTGGCACATGAAAAACTCCACCGGCGACCTGCTGTCGCGCTGCACCAACGATATGGAAACGCTGCGTTCGTTCATCAGCGAACAGCTGACGAACATACTGCGGCTCGCCCTTCTGATCTCCATGTCCGTCGGCTTCATGTTCTCGATGGACCTGAGGCTCGCGCTCGTGGCGGTACTGCCGATGCCCGTCGTCTTCGTTTACTCCTTCGTGTTCCACAACCGCGTGAAAAAGGATTTCACGGTCTGCGACGAGAACGAGGGAAAGCTCAGCGCCATCGTTTCGGAAAACCTCGCCGGGGCCAGGCTCGTACGGGCGTACACAGGAGAGGGCAGGGAATACGAGCGGCTCACCGCCCACAACAGGTACTACACCGGGCTCTGGGTGAGCCTCGGCAAAAGGCTCAGCCGCTACTGGGCGTTTTCCGACGTGATAATGGGGCTGCAGCTGCTCGCGCTGATACTGACCGGCGCGTATATGTGCGTTTCCGGGAGCATTTCGAGCGGCGAGTACGTCGCATTTATCTCATACAACGCCATGCTGACCTGGCCGGTCCGCCAGCTCGGCCGCCTTCTGACCGAGCTTTCCAAGGCGGGCGTTTCCGCCGAGAGGGTGGCGTATATCTACGACTCGCCCGAGCTTGAGCGCTCCGGCGGCAGAGACGCCGACCTGACCGGAGAGATAGTATTTGACAACGTGTCGCTCGACTTCGACGGCAGAAGGGTCCTCGACGGTGTAAGCTTTTCGGTCCCGCCGGGCTCGACGCTCGGCGTGCTGGGCGCCACCGGCTCCGGCAAATCGACGCTCGCGATGCTTCTGGACGGTTTTTACGAGCCGACCGAGGGAAAGATCACTATCTCCGGGGTCCCGCTGGGAGATATCTCGCTTTCGTGTCTGAGGCGCGGCGTCGCCTTCGTAACACAGGAGCCCTTCCTGTTTTCCGACACGATCGCCGGGAATATAACCATGTCGCCCGAGGAGATCGGCCGCGAGGCCATGCTCGCCGCGGCGGATGCCGCGCAGCTGACGCACGCCGTCGCGGAGTTCGAAAAGGGCTTTGACACGCCTGTCGGGGAAAAGGGCGTCACGCTTTCGGGCGGGCAGCGGCAGAGGACCGCCATCGCCCGCGCCGTTGCTTCCAAACGCAGGATATACATCCTTGACAACGCTCTTTCCGCGGTGGACGCGAAAACCGACGCGGCCATACGCCGGAACCTTGCCGGCGAGCTGTCCGGCGCGACCGTGATAATCATCTCGCACAGGATAAGCACCCTCAGGGACTGCGACAAAATCGCCGTTTTCGACGGCGGCAGGCTCGTGAGCCTCGGCACGCACGGCGAGCTCGCCGCTCAGCCGGGGCTTTACCGCGACGTGTGCGCCGCTCAGGACGCCCTCCCGGCGTCGCCCGGCCCGGGCGGGAAAGGCGCGCTATGAACTCAACCGCTAAGCTCGGCAAGAAGAGCTCGAAGCTCGGGATCTGGCGTCAGGTCGCCCGCCTCGCACCTTTCATAAAAGAACGCCGCGGGATCATGGCGGCGATGATCGTATGCGGCCTCGCGGGCAGCGCGGCGGACGTCGCCATGCCGCTTTTCGAGCGGTACGCCCTCGACGTGTTCGTGACCGAGGGCGACCTGTCGTCGGTGCTGCCCTTCGCTGCGGCCTACGCGCTGACGGTGTTTT
>JAILDS010000112.1 GCA_024689165.1 Clostridia bacterium | reverse complement strand
CAGAGCGACAGCCTCGTCGACACCACCTACGCCTCCCTCGGCGCTTCCAGCCCGCAGCTCAACGACTACTGGTTCCGTTCCACCGCCCAGTGCAAGGACAAGACCCACGACCACATGAGCCGCGACGACTGGGAGGACGCCTCCACCTGCCTGTTCCCGGAGAACACCTGGTTCATCAAGAACCTGCCGCATAACGGCGTAGAGACTATGTCTCTCGCGAAGGTCTGCCTCTTCCTGCTCGATGAGAACGGCCAGCGCTCCGTTTGGGACCACGCCCTTTACCCGCAGTTCATGTACTACTCCGGCGTGACCGGAGAGGTCGGCCCCTACAGCGCGAAGGCCGTGCCCGACAAGTACCTTCCCGGCGACGTTGACCTTGACGGCGACGTGGACGCCGACGACGCGAGGACGGCGCTGAGGGTCGCCCTCAAGATGGAAAACATCACCGAGACCGGCTTCATCAACGGCGATATCGACAACGACGGTCAGATCACCGCCTTCGACGCGAGGGCCATCCTCGCCGCCGCCATCGGCAAGATCAACCTTTCCGTCGACGAGGAGACGGGCGAGATTGTCACCGAGCCCTTGGAAGGGTAAGACCGGGGCAAATCGATAATAAACAGAACGAGGGACGGATCGGCTCCGTCCCTCTTTTTTTGCCCGCTCCAATGCGGCAATAAGGCCGTGTTTCGTTCCAAAACGCACTGCGCGTAAACGTTCCGGGCTGCGGGCGACCACTCGGCGGTGCTCGTGTGTGAACAGCATGAGGCTCGATTTTGTAGGGGCGGGCATGACCGCCCGATCGACGCAGAAGGCGTCCCCGCCAGTCCGGCGGGGACGGCGAGGCGGAGAAGTTATGTTTGTGCCGGGGATAATGTTCCTTTGTGTTCCTCGCCCATCCCGCAGGGGATGGGGCTCGGAACGCAATCTGGCGGTCGATGCCCGCCCCTACGGAGGATACCGCGGCGTTTCGTTCGGAAACGTTTCCGACATTCTCGCCCCGGATTCCGGGCGAACACGCAAAACATTCCTAATAACCCCCTTACATAAAACCGTCGTTTTGTCAAGCGACTCGATAAAATATTTGTCGAGTCACTCGATAAAATTGCTGTCGAGCCTCATCGCGTCGCCTTTTTGCCGCCTCCGCGGCTTGTCAAACAGAATTCAGGCAACGTTTTGCAGACGAGGCGGATACAGTAAACGGCGCGGCACCGTCCGATGCCGCGCCGTATACCGCGTGAATAAAAGCTTTATCCGGCTTGCCCGGAGACGTCCGTTTTTTTACGACGCCTGTTCCGCCGTTTTTATGAGCTCGGGCAGGGTCTTTTCGAAATCCACGCCGTACCAGGGCTTGGCGGGGTTCTGCAGAGTGATCTCTATGGTGCGGGCGGTATAGTCTGCGGCTATGCGCATCGCGTCGCGCCAGTCGATGCCGCGCATGATGCAGCCGACGCAGGCGCTCGAGAACAGGTCGCCCGTGCCGTGGTAGGAGGCGGGGACGCGGTCGTTCTGATAAACGTAATACTCGCCGGTCTCTTTGTCGAAGCCCATGACGCCGGTCTTGCCCGCAGAGAGCGAAACGCCCGTGAGCACGCTGATCTTCGCGCCGAGCTCCGCCAGACGCGAGAGCATCTCTTTTATATAGTCCTCGCCGTATTCCTCACGGTAGGGCATGTCGGTCATGAAGGCCGCTTCGGTGATGTTCGGCACGATGATGTCGGCGCAGGCGCACAGCTCGGAGTTCTTCTTTGCGTAGGCGAGGTCGAACGCGGGGTAGAGCTTGCCGTTGTCGGCCATGACGGGGTCGACGAAGACGACGGTGCCATCTCCCCTGAAGTCGGAGAACAGCTTCTTCATCATGTCGATCTGCTCCGCGGTGCCCAGATAACCGGTATAGATAGCGTCGAAGCGCACCCCTTCGCTTTTCCAGTGTTCGGTTATGGGCCCGAGCTGGTCGCTCAGGTCGAGACAGGTGAAGTTTTTGAACATGGTGTGCGTGGAAAGAACTGCGGTCGGAAGAATGACGGTCTCGCTCCCGAGCGCGGAGATCACCGGCAGAGCTATCGTCAGCGAGCACTTGCCGAGACACGATACGTCCTGTACGGTCAGGACCCTTTTCATAAGAACTCCCCCCTTTTTTCTGCCTTCGGCGCGCGGCAGTGCCGCCCGCCTGACCGGTGTATAATATCACACGCGGGCAAAAATGTAAATATGGATTGACTATTTCCGCCGAAGAATGTAAAATCGACGGGTAATATGATCGAAAAAAGGAACAGGGTGATATAGTATGGGCAACTCCGGGCTCCGGAACGACAGGCTCGGCGGCAGGCTGTTCTTCAACCTGCTCGTTTTCGGGCTGATCGGCCAGATGGCGTGGGCGATAGAAAACGTCTATTTCAACACGTTTTTGTATAACTCCGTCTACGGCGGCGCGTCGCAGGAGGCCGTAGACTCCGCTCTCGACGTCATGAGCGCGATAAACCTCACCGTCGCTCTCTCAGCCGTCGCCGCGGTCGTCACGACCTTCCTGATGGGCAACCTTTCCGACCGTCTCGGCAGGCGGAAGCTGTTCATAAGCGCCGGCTACCTCGTCTGGGGCGCGACGATACTCGTCTTCGCCTTCATAAGCCCCGCGAACATGATGAAGCTGTTCGGCCTCAAGAGCGAGTCGCAGGCCCTCAGCGCCGCGGCCGTGACGGTCATAGTCATGGACTGCCTTATGACCTTCATGGGCTCGACCGCCAACGACTCCGCCTTCAACGCGTGGGTCACCGACGTCACCACGGAGCACAACAGGGGCGCGGCGGAGTCCATACTCTCCATCGTCCCCATAGCCGCGAACGTCATAGTGCTCGGGCTCGGGATGTTCATCTCGACCATCGGCTACAACGTGTTCTTTATCGCCGTCGGCGTCATTGTGTCGCTTTGCGGCGTGATCGGCTTCTTCACGCTCAAGGAATCCCGCGACGGCGTTAAAAAGACCGGCACGAACTACTGGGCGGACCTGTTCTACGGCTTCCGCCCGTCGGTCATTAAGGAGAATTCGAAGCTGTACCTGTGCTTCGTCACGGTCTGCCTGTATTCCGTCGGCATGCAGGTCTATTTCCCATACCTTATTATATATATTGAAAAGTATCTCGGGCTCGACCTCGCCAAGCTCGACCTCGCGGCGATACCGGTCTGGCTGTACCCGGTCGCCGTCGCCGCCATCGCGCTGGCCGTCGGCGTCATCATCGGCGCGGGCAAGCTGATGGACAAGCGGGGCAAGGAGCCGTTCATGCTGCCGGCCGTGCTGCTCAACGCCGCGGGCCTGCTGCTCGCGTCCCTCGGCAAAAGCCCCGTCGGCTTCATCCTGCTGTTTTTGCCGGGGCTTCTGGGCTACGCCGTGCTGTGCATCGCCATGAACGCCCGCGTCAGGGACTACACGCCCGAGGACAAGGTCGGGCTGTTCCAGGGCGTGCGGATGATCTTCTACGTGCTCATACCGATGATTGTCGGCCCGACGCTCGGCAATATCGCCACGATAAGGGCGAACCTGACCTACGTCGACGACTACGGCGTGACCAAGCCCGTGCCCACGAACATGATGTTCGTCGTCGCCGGGGTCCTGTGCCTGCTCGCCGCGGTGCCGATCGTGCTGCTCAGAAAAAAACCCAAAAAAGCCTGACGCGCAAACGACAGCGATCCCGATCACGGAGGAAATATATGAAAAAGCTGATCTCTGTTATTCTTGCCGCGGTCATGCTCGCGTCCGCCGCAGCCCCCGCCGTGTCTGCGGCGGCGGATGACCCGACGAAGTACCCCGTTATCATCATCACCGGATATTCCTCGTCCTACCTCGAGATGACCAAAGAGGACGGGTCGAAGGAGACGGTCTGGAAGCTCGACTTCGGCTCTCTGCCCGAGATGCTGCTGTCGAACCTCGCCGAGGTCGCGCTCGCCGCGGGCAACCTCGCGCTGGGCGATCCCGAGGTCCTGGCGAAGGTCTTCGCCGAGAAGTTCCTGCCGGTCGTCGAGCCCCTGCGCATGAACCCGGACGGCACGTCCGTCTACGACGTACAGCCCGTGCTCAAGACCGCGCGCGACATGAACATCGCCCGCATCTTCGAGGAGGAGGACGGCAGGTACATCGACGAGCCCGGCAAGGTGGAGGCCATAGGCGAGGTCATGGGCGGCTACGAGCACATGTACTTCTGCTATTCCGATTTCCGCCGCTCGATTCTCGACTGCGCCGAGGTCCTCAACAACGTCATTGAGGGCGTCCTCAAGCTCGAGCACGCGAAAAAGGTCAACGTCATGGCGATCTCCCACGGCGGGCAGGAGCTCGCGTTCTATCTTGCCAAGTACGGCTCGAAGAACAGGATCCACAACGCCGTGCTCACCTGCCCCGCCGTAGGCGGAGCTGCCATGGCGTGGGACGCCTTCAACCCCGTCCACCTCGATATGGAGACCCTGTGGAACTTCATCGAGAACGCCAATATGCGCGAGGAGGACGTGACCTGGCTCAAGCTCGCCTACCTCAACGGCTACCTTGACGAGATAATCGCCGCGGTCCAGCCTTATATAATGGAATACGTGGGCTGCTGGGGCAGCCTCTGGGACTTCATCCCGCCGGACAAATACGAGGAGTTCCGCTCCCGCTTCGACCCCGTCGAGTACGCGGGGCTGATAGCTCAGGCCGACGAGACGCACAGGATCATGGCGACCATCGGCGAAAAGCTGCGCGAATGTCAGGCCGCCGGCACCAACATCAGCGTCACCTGCGGCACGGGCGCCGTCGCCGTGACGGGCTACAACGTGAATTCCGACGGCATAATCCCCGTATACTGCGCCACCGGGGCGACGACCCCCGAATACGGCCTGCGCTTCTCGGACGGCTATGCCGGCTGCGGCACGGTCTGCTCCGACCCGACGCACAACCACGTCTCCCCGTCGATGGAGGTCGACGCCTCGAGCGCCTACCTGCCGGAAAACACCTGGTACATCGAGGGCATGTTCCACGCGCAGGAGAACAACGACCCGTACTCCAAGGCGCTCTATCTCAAGCTCCTGCTGACGGACGACCTGAAGGACGTTTACTCCGACCCCGCTTTCCCGCAGTTCCATCAGGCCATGTCCCGCCAGTACGGCGCGGCGGTGAGCTTCAACAGCTCCTCCGACGGCTATGTTTCGGGCGCGGACGATTCCGTCATAGTCACGAACCTGTCCAAGGAGTATCCGATGAGGCTGCTCGGGCTGCGCACGACGGGGATGGACCTTGTTTTCAACACCCTCGGCGTCGGCGAGATAGCCCCCGGGCAGAGCGTGAGCATACCCTTCGCCGGCAAGGTCCCGGAGGTCTCGCGTCAGCGCGCGGCGATAACGGTGACCTTCTCGCACAAGGGGAACACTACGCCGGTCTACTCCCGGACGCTGGACCTGACGATAATGAACGGGCCCGCGGTCGAATACGACCCTGACGAGCCCTGCGCGGACGCCGACTTCCCGTCCGTTTTCTCGGAATGGCTGTCCGACGCCTCCGTGACCGAGCTGCGCGACAGCGGGCTGCTGAGGCTGTTCGAGCTGATATACAACGTCTTCTATAAGGTCATTTACGCCATCCGGAAGATAGCCGGAGCGATGTGACGGCAGATAGCCGATAGCAGATAGCCGATAGCGGAAAGCGCTCATGTAGGGGCGGGCATCGACCGCCCGGAACCCGGGGTATGAACTCAGGTCGTATTCGGGAATGAAACATAACCTTTGTTCCCGGTAGCGCGGCACCTCAGTGCCGCCCCGCCGAAGGCGGATCATACTTCGTTCATTGCCGCTGCATGCTCTGCGCTGCACCGGGTTTCGTAAAAACCGACGACTATTCTCTAATGCCTGTTCACTTTTCATCGCATACCGACGCTGCGCGTCGGGGCGGCACTGAGGTGCCGCGCTACCCCCTACTCCCTAAAGCCTATCCCCTAACCCCTGCTACCTGCCAAACGGAGAACGACTATGCGACGTGATAAAACGAATTACTACCTCGACCTCGCGGAGGTCGTATCCAAGCGCTCGACCTGCCTGCGCCGCCGCTACGGCGCGGTCATCGTCAAGAACGACGAGGTGATCTCCACCGGCTACGTCGGCGCGCCGAGGGGCAGGGAAAACTGCTCCGACCTCAATTTCTGCCGCCGCGAGAAGCTCAACATCCCGCGCGGGCAGCGCTACGAGCTCTGCCGCTCGGTGCACGCCGAGGCGAACGCCATCATCTCCGCCTCGCGCGGCAAGATGCTGGGCTCGACCCTGTACCTGTGCGGGCAGGAGGTGAAGGACGGCTCTTACGTCTCGAACTCCTGCTGCTGCTCCATGTGCAAGCGCATGGTGATAAACGCCGGTATCAGGAACGTCGTCATCCGCGACGACGCCGACAACTACCGGGACATACCGGTCGAGAGCTGGATAGAGAACGACGACACCCTCACCGACGAGATGGGGTACTGAGTCCGCGGCCCGGAGGGCGCGACGTATGAAAAAAACGCTGTTCCTCACGTTCTGCGCGGCGGTCCTTACCGCCGCTCTTTTCGCTTTGGCCCCGAGGGCGGGCGCCGTCTGCGCGAGGCCCGGCAGCGGGTACTCCGGCGAGGCAGCCGCGTGCCGCTCCGCGGTTTTCCCGCTCGTGACGCCCGGGGATATCCCCTCCGCGGCCCCGGGCTCCGGCAGGTCCAAGGCTCCGGCGCACGGAAGCGCGCCGAAAACCATACCGCTGCTGACGGTCGTCGTCGGCTTCGGCAATATCGACTATAAAAAAGACTTCGACTGGAACGCCCGTATATTCGACGGTGACGAGTCGCTCGCCGCCTATTACTCCGACATGTCCTTCGGGCAGTTCACCTTCACGCCCGCTTCCGAGAGCTCGGTATACGGCGTCGACGGCAACAGCAACACCCGCGACGCGGCGGACGACGGCGTCGTGCACGTCAGGCTCGGGACCGACCATGACGACTGGATAGGCCTCGAGGACTATTCCGACGGGGAAGCGAGCATGGTCGCCGCCCTGATCGCCGCGATAAACGCCGCCGACCCCTGCGTCGATTTTGCCGCCTACGACGCGGACGGCGACGGTGCCATAGAGAACAACGAGCTCGCGCTGTGCTTCGTCCTCGCGGGGTACGAGGCGTCTGCGACGAGCTCCTATACAAAGGGCAGGCAGTTCTATTTCTGGGCTCACGCGTGGGAGATCGACAGCTTCGACCCCGAGCAGGTGCCGACGCCGGACTCGGTCTCCGTCTCGGCGTATATCGGCATCGCGGAGCAGGTCGAGCCCGGCGTGCAGGAGCCGATCAGCGTCCTTGCGCACGAGCTGGGGCATTACCTCGGCCTGCCCGACCTTTACGACGTTTACTCCACGGCCGGCGCGCCGTGGTCCGATTATTCCTGCGCTTATCTTTCACTGATGGACTCCGGCATGTGGGGCGTCGACGAGGAGGGTTACAACAGGCCCTATTCCCTGGACGCGTGGTCCCGCGCCGTCCTCGGGTGGTATGAGCCGACGGAAGCGGACCGCGACGGCGAATACGCCGTTTGCGACGAAAGCTCCGGGGGCTTTTCCGCCGTAAGGATACCGACCGCGAACGGGAACGAGTACTTCCTTGTGGAAAACCGCGCCTTCGCCGGCTGGGATTCGGGCATGGGGCTCGATTATCCCGGCGCGGAGGAAAACGGCGGGCTTATAATATGGCACGTCGACGACGCGGTCTACGGCGAGTATGCGGAAACGAACGAGGTCAACGTCGGGACCCACCGTCCCGCGGTCATGCCGCTGTACCCCGAGAAGACCGACGGCGGAGAGCCGTGCTTCACGGGCTCCGAAGTCGACCTGACCGCCCCGTTCTTTTCGAAGACCGTCTGGGAGAGCGGCTTCGCCCCGACGCTCGGCGAAAGCCTCGACCTGCCCGTTTACGGCGCGGGGAAGGAGGCGGACTGGCCTTCGGCGCGGAAGCTTTCGGGCATAAAGCTCAGTTTTTCCGGCGGCGGCTCTCCTGAAATGACGGTCGGCGTCGAATTCCCGGCGAAGGCGCCGGATATGAGCGAGACCGAATACGATATGGTCTGCGACGTGAATTCATACCGCTGTTCCCTCGGGACAGACCCCCTGACCGTCGAGCCGTCCCTGCTCGGGGCCGCGCGCCTGCGCGCCGGAGAGCTCGCGGAGCTGTTCTCGCACGACCGCCCGGACGGGTCGTCGTGGCGGACCGCTCTGCCGGGAGGGGCTTATGAGTATGAGCTTGCCGGCGAGAACATCGCGATGTATCAGACGAGCCACGGCGAGGTCTTCGAAAGCTGGCACGCTTCCGAGGGGCACCGCCTGAACATGGAAAACGCCGGGTTTACGCATATCGGCGTCGGTTTTGACGCCGGGGGTCTCGGCTGGGTCCAGGACTTCGTCGGCGACGCGGACTGCGGTTATTCGAAGCTCGAGCTCTGCGGCGGGCCCGACCCGGTGCAGGCGGGCTTCGGTGAGGACTTTGACAGCCTGCGGCTCGTTCTCGCCTGCGACTGCGCGGTCCACGGCAGGACGTATCTGCCGCTGACAAAGGAATTCGTCACGGGCTACGACCCCGTCAGAAGCGGCGGACAGACCGTGACCGCCCGGGTCTTCGGCCTCAGCGTCTCCTTTGAGGTGACGGTCGCCGAGTGCGCCCACGAGGAGACGTACGTTGAAGGCGCGAAGGATCCGAACTGCACGGAGGACGGATATTCCGGCGACGTTTACTGCCTGCTCTGTTCCGCGCTGCTTGAAAAGGGAAAAAACCTGCCTGCCGCCGGGCACTCCCCGGAGGCCGTCCTGGGCACCGACCCGACCTGCACCGAGCCGGGACTGACCGACGGCGTGAAATGCTCCGTCTGCGGAGAGATACTGACGGGACAGGAAGAAATACCCTCCGCCGGGCACGTCAAAGAGACCGTCCCGGGTACCGACCCGACCTGTACCGAGCCGGGCCTGACGGACGGCGTGAAATGCGCCGTCTGCGGAGAGATACTGACGGAACAGGAAGAAATACCCTCCGCCGGGCACGTCAAAGAGACCGTACCGGGTACCGACCCGACCTGTACCGAGCCGGGCCTGACGGACGGCGTGAAATGCGCCGTCTGCGGCGAGATACTGACGGAACAGGAAGAAATACCCTCCGCCGGGCACGTCAAAGAGACCGTACCGGGTACCGACCCGACCTGTACCGAGCCGGGACTGACCGACGGCGTGAAATGCGCCGTCTGCGGAGAGATACTGACGGAACAGGAAGAAATACCCGCTTCCGGGCACAGCTTTTCGGAGTGGGAGCTCACGGCGGCGCCGACGCCCGGTTCACCCGGCGTTGAGGAGCGCGTCTGCGCCGTCTGCGGCGAAAAGGAAACGAGGCCGGTCGCTTTCGACCCGGCCGAAACGGTCGTCCCGGGCGACGTCGACGGCGACGGGCTCGTGACCGCCGCCGACGCGCGGCTCGCACTCAGAGCGGCCGTCGGCCTCGAGCATCCCGACGAGCTTGGCGCCCTCGCCGCCGACGTGGACGGCGACGAAAAGATCACCCCCGCCGACGCGAGGGCGATACTCAGAAAAGTCGTCGGCCTTGAGGAGCTTCCGGACAAAACAGGGCGCAGGCAGCAGGCAGTAGGGTATAGGGAATAGGAAGTAGGGAACAGACGGCAGGTTCTTATCTGCTGACCGCTGACGGCTGACAGCCGTCGGCTTTTTTCTTCATCCTTGGCTTTCCGTCTGTTGCGAACAGTACCTTGACCCGCGCACGGAGCGGGTCTTACAATGGGGATGCAGCGGAGGTGAATAAGTTGACCGGTCAGAAGATCCAGGCGTTGCGCAAAAAGAACGGCATGACGCAGGAGCAGCTTGCCGAAAAGCTGTTCGTGTCCCGCGAGACCGTCTCGAAATGGGAGCTCGGGCAGCGAAGGCCCGATATCCGGACGCTGCGGGATATCGCTGAGCTGTTCTGCGTCGATATCGGCGAGCTCGCCGACAGGGGCGGGATAGTTTCGGAGCTCGACGAGTGCGTCCCGCCGGGGCTGAAGGCCCCTCCCCCGGGGGAGGGCGTTGCCCCGCTCGTCGGTACGGAGGAGCTCTCGCGGCTCCTCGCGGCGTTCCTCGAATCGCTTTCCGAGCGCGACAGGGGCATATTCGTCCGCCGTTA
>JAILDS010000036.1 GCA_024689165.1 Clostridia bacterium | reverse complement strand
AATTCCTTATACGCCGTTTCGGAAAAGCCGTTGAAGTTATGCGCGTTCCTATTGAGGAACTCGAACAGCTCCTCCTCGCCGGAAAGCTCGTTCGAAAGCTTTCTGCCCGCGACGTTGGTATAATCCGCAAGGGTCTTCCCGCCGTCCGCATACGCAGAGACGGCGCGCCAGCGGCCGATCAGCCTTTTGTATTCGGAATACCTGTTGTACGCACGGTTGCTCTGGCAGAAAAGGGCTATTATCTCCTCGGGGTTCCTCGGGTTATAGCTCTGCTCCGCGAGGACGTCCGTCAGGAACTTGCTCGTCTCGTCCCGGTTCATGTGCAGGGCGAAGGAAATGTCGAACATCTTTTCGCGCCGGCAGGCGGAATCGAGGCGCAGCAGCCTGCGGATCTCGGTCTTCGTAAAACCGGGGACGTCCATCGCGGGGTTGAAGGTCCTGTAGATGTCGAAAATGATCTCGCAGTACGCGTCCACGTCGTCGACGGCCACGTCGTAGTCCGCGCGCAGGTAGTTCTTGACGACCATGACGCGCCCGTCGCTGAGCGTAAAGCGCTTGTCGCCCGAGGGCAGCTCCGCGCCGAACTTGCCGCAGAGGTAGCGGCGCATCGCGAGCCCCAGAGACAGGGAGCAGCAAACGCCGCCGAGGTAATCGACTATGGTCTTTTCGCTGTCGGAAACGGATCTGAGCCCCTCGTCTATGTCGTAGATCCTGCCGGCGAAATCGTCCATGCGCTCCTCGGCCCAGAGAGTGTATCCGTCGTCAAAAGTGCGCAAAAACCTCAGCCTCCTATCAGAAGCGGGCAAAAGCCCAGATGATCCGCGGAAATAAGGCGTAGTCCGACGGGGCCGCCGTAAGCCGCGGCGGGGCGGTCGGTCTTTTCGCCGTGAAGATGCCCGTAATAGACTCTTTTGACCCCGCGGGCCTCAAGGAGCTCTATGATCTCGTTGCTCCCGCCGTTCACGGAAACTGGCGGATAGTGCAGGAACACGACGTTTTCGCCGGGCAGGGCGTCACCGGCGTCGAGCGAGGCGGCTATCCGCCCGGTCTCTCTTGCGATTATCTTTTTGTCGTGCGCCTCCTCGCTGTCGAAAAACCAGCCACGCGAGCCGCAGACCGTCAGACCGCCGACGGAAAAGGCGTTCCCGCGAAGGATCGACAGCGTTTCAAAGCCGTTTTCGGCGAAGAAGGCTTTCAGCTTCGCCGCGGTCGTCCACCAGAAGTCGTGATTGCCGCGCAGCAGAAGCTTCCTTCCCGGGAGAGAGTCGATGAAGGCGAGGTCGGGCCTTGCCTCCTCGAGCGTCATCGCCCATGAGATATCGCCCGCTATGACGACGACGTCGTCTTCCCCGACCGCGCCTCGCCAGTTTTTTTCAAGACGGGCAATATAATCCTTCCATCCGGGAAAGATCTCCATCGTCTTGTCCGGCGTGCCCAGACAGAGGTGAGCGTCGGCGATCGCGAACAGCATAGGCAAAAAGCGCGGAGCGTGGGCAGTCAGACGTTGAGAAAAGTTTCAGCCTGCCCGGTCGGACGCGAAAGCCAGAACGGCGTCAGCCATTCCTGAATCCTTCAGCGTTCCGGTGAAGCGGACCTCTTTTTCACGAAGGGCTTTTATCGGCGCGGGCGCGGGTGTCCCGGTCAGGCTTTCGAGGCGGTCGATCGCTTCCCACTCGCCGCAGTCCTTCTCGCCGGTGATCGCCTCGAGGACGGCGGCGGGGAACTTATACGGGTTCGCCGTGGAAGCGGTGACGCAGGGCGTTGCGTCGCCGGTCGCGGCGGCGTATTTTTTGTAAACGCCCGCTGCGACGGCGGTGTGCGTGTCGGCGAGATAAGCGTTTTCGGCGAAGATATCGGCTATGGTCTTCTTCGTCTCGTCCTCCGAAAGCTGATCCGCCCAGAACAGCTGAGTTATCTTTCCGAGCACCTCGTCGGAAACGTCGAACTCCCCGGCGGAAGCGAGCATGCCGTAAAGCCGTTTCACCTCTTTGTCGCTCCCGCAAAGGTCGAAAATGAGCCTCTCGAGGTTCGACGACACGAGTATGTCCATCGACGGGGAGACCGTCGTGTAAAACGGCCTGTGAAGGCTGTAATGGCCGGTTTTGAGGAACTCGGTGAGAACGTCGTTCGAGTTAGAGCTGCATATGAACCTGTTCACCGGCAGGCCGCACCTGAAGGCGTAGTACGCCGCGAGGATGTTGCCGAAGTTGCCTGTCGGCACGTTTATGTTTATCCTGTCGCCGAGTGCTATCACGCCTGAGTTGACGAGGTCGCAGTAAGCGGAGAAATAATAGGCTATCTGCGGGGCGAGCCTGCCGAAGTTGATGGAGTTCGCGCTTGAAAAAGCCCACCCGCGCGCGGCGAGCCCGGCCTTTACGCCGGGGTCCGTGAAGATACGCTTGACGGCGGTCTGGCAGTCGTCGAAATTGCCCTCGACGCCGTAAACGCAGACGTTGCCGCCCTCCTGGGTGCCCATCTGGAGCTTCTGCATCGCGCTTACTCCGTCGGCGGGGTAGAATACCATTATCTTAGTACCGGGAACGTCTTTGAAGCCCTCGAGCGCCGCCTTGCCCGTGTCGCCGGAGGTGGCGGTGAGTATCATCGTGCCGAGCCCGCCGCCGAGCTTCGCGTTCGCGCCCGTCAGCAGGTGCGGCAGCATCTGAAGGGCCATATCCTTGAAAGCGCAGGTCGGGCCGCGCCACAGCTCGAGGAAATACCCGAAGGAGCCGACCTTCACGACGGGGGCCGCGTTTTCGGGGAAGGACGAATACGCCGCGCGGGCATAACCCTCAAGCTCTTCTGCGGAGTAATCCGTCAGGAACAGCCCGAGCGTCCTTGCCGCTCTTTTTTCATACGGAAGCGGGAGCAGGGAGGAAATGAACCCGAGCCCGGCTTCGGGAAAGGACGCGGGGACGAAAAGTCCGCCGTCGTCGCTGATGCCCTTCGATATCGCCTGAGCGCCCGTCACGTCGAGCCCGGCGTTCCTTGTGGAAAAAAACCGCATAAGATCCTCCTTCGGGCGGGAAGCTCCGGCTCACCGCCGCAAAAACCTGTTTGATTGTATCACGCCGGCGCACAAAAGTAAAGGCAATACGTCCAAATTCAGGCGCATAATATAAAGGCTCGCGGACGTTCAGCCGAAAAATGCGCTTGACGGGAACCCGCCTGCTATGTACAATACACAGAAAAAGAGGAGAATATCCGTATGCAGGCAATAGGTTTTGAAAAAGTCGACATAACGGGCGGGTTCTGGGCGGACAAGCAGAAGCTCAACCGTGAGGTCACGATCCGTTCCGTTCACGACAGGTTCGCCGACACGGGGCGCTTCAGGGCGTTCGAATTCACGTGGAAAGAGGGCTCCGACGAACCGAAGCCGCACTTTTTCTGGGATTCCGATATCGCCAAATGGCTTGAGAGCGCCGCCGACATCATCGCTAAAACCCCCGACCCCGGGCTTCTCGCCGAGGTCGACAGGGTCATCGACCTTATTGAGGAGCACATGGACCCGGACGGGTATTTCAATATCTACCATACAGTAGTCGAACCGGAGCTCAGGTTCAAAAACCGCGACCATCACGAGCTCTACTGCCTCGGCCACCTTATCGAAGCCGCGGTCGCGTACAGAACCGCAACGGGATCCGACAGGTTCATCGACGTGCTCGACAAATACGTCGACCTTGTGATAAAGGCCTTCGTCACGGAAAAAACGGCCGCCTTCGCGACGCCGGGACACGAGGAGATCGAGCTCGCGCTGATAAAGCTTTACAGGGTCAGGCCCGACAGGAAATATCTCGACCTGGCGATGTTCTTCCTCAACGAGCGCGGGAAGAAGGAGGAGCGTCTGGGCGACTGGGCAAAGGGGATGTACAACCAGTCGCACCTGCCGGTAAGGGAGCAGCGAACCGCAGAGGGCCATTCCGTCAGGGCGTGCTACCTTTATTCCGCCATGGCGGACGCCGCGAAGGAGACCGGCGACGAAGCTCTTTTCACGGCCTGCAAAGCCATTTTCGACGACATAACGCAAAAGAAGATGTACATCTCAGGCGGCGTAGGCTCGTCCCATATGGGCGAGGCGTTCACCGTCGCCTACGACCTGCCCAACGACACCGCCTACAACGAGACCTGCGCGGCTATCGCCCTGTCCTTCTTCGCCGACAGGATGAAGGACCTCGAGCTCGATTCCCGCTACGCGGACGTCGTCGAGCGCGAGATGTACAACGGCGTCATCGCGGGACTGTCCCTCGACGGGAGATCGTTCTTCTACGAGAACCCGCTCGAGATAAATCTCATCGACCGCGTCAGGCATCCCTCCGTCAGCGCGGACGACAGGCTTCCTATCACGCAGCGGCTCGAGGTCTTCGGCTGCTCCTGCTGCCCGCCGAACGTCACCCGTTATATCGCGTCGATAGGCGGCACGGCGGTCTCTGCGGACGAAAACGCCGTATATCTGCATCAGTTCATGCCCATGACCGCCGACACGCCCTTCGGCAAGCTGAGCGTCGAAACGGATTACCCGAGGAACGGAAAAATAAAGATCAGCCTTTCCGCCGACGAGGCTTCCGGCAAAAAACCGAGGCTTTACGTGCGCATCCCCGGCTGGTGCCGAAACTACGCTTTTTCCGCGCCGTACAGCGTCGAGAAGGGCTACGCCGTTTTCGAGACGGACGGGAGGGAATTCTCGCTTGAGGCGGATCTTTCCATGAAGGTCGAGCTTTACCGCGCCGACCGCAGGGCCAGAGCCGACGCCGGCAGGGTCGCGGTCATGTACGGGCCTGTGCTTTACTGCGCAGAGGCGGTCGACAACGGCAGCGAGCTGTTCGACCTTCGGCTCGACGAGGACTGCGAGCCCGGGATCTCTTACGACAGCTATTTCGGAGCGAACGTGATAAAAATGAAAGCTTACCGCACCGAGCCCGCTCCCGACGCGCTGCTGTATCTCGTCTCCGACCCGCCGAAAAAAGAAACGGAGGCTAAGCTGATACCTTATTACGCATTCGCCAACAGGGGCGAGAGCGACATGGCCGTGTGGCTGCGAAAAGCGTGAACCACGGCACAAGACTTTTCCTGAAACAAACGTCATAAAAAGAGCGGGCCCGGCGGGCCCGCTCAGTCTTTTTCGCCGTTTATTTGATAACGCCTTTTTTGATGATTACGTTTGCGTAGATCGCGCTCTCGCCGGTCGCGACGACGGCGTAGGCTTTCTTCGCCCTGTCGTAGAACGCGAAGCGCTCCACAAGCTCGAACTCGGCAAGCTCGGGCTCGTATTTTTCGGCGATCCTCTGGTATTCGTCCCAGATC
>JAILDS010000174.1 GCA_024689165.1 Clostridia bacterium | reverse complement strand
GTCAGCGCGGCGACTTTATATCCCAGCGCATAAGCGACGGCGGAGGAATAAGTCACGGCTCCGCCGGGGATCACCTCGCTTTTGCCCTCGCAGTCGGTGTTCCTGTCTATCGATATCTGACCGATGTGAAGAATGTCGTATAGCATATGTTCTCCTATAAAACATACGTTTCAAGTTCTCTGACGACGGTAAGTCTTTCCGAAACAGGCAGGTACTCTTCGGGCTCGGTCCCGGGGGAAAGATGCGTGGCGAGTATCCTCGCGTTTCCGAGCTCCAGGAGCTCCTTACAGTCGTCGGCGGTCATGTGGGGCCCCATGAAGCCCGATGGCTTGGCGCAGTCCGCCAGAAGTACGTCGCTCTCCCGCGCGAGCTTTCGGATCCCTTCACACATCACGGTGTCGCCGGTATAGGTGAACACCTTTTCGCCGTAAACCGTCACCGCAAGGTCGGGGACGGTGTGACGACCGGCGGTGAAGCGGAGAGTTTTTCCGCAAAGCCCGAGCTCTTCGCCGTCGTCGATCCACGTGACATCGAACTCCTTCGCGTCCAGCAGAAGCCGGCAGTAATCCGTATCCTCTTTTTTCGCGAGTATCTTCAGCCTGTAGGGCTTGTTTTCAAGCGCGTACCTGAGCGGAAGCAGGTCGGAGGTGTGGTCATAGTGAAGGTGGCTCAGAAAAAGCGCGGACAGAGCAGACAGATCGACCTTTCCGAACACGCGCCGCAGAGATCCGGGTCCCATGTCCATCAGAAGCTTCAGATCCCCGTCCTCAAGATAATAACAGCTGCAGGCAGAATCCCCGGCCTGCGGGAACGGGCCGTATCGCCCAAGAACAGTCAGATTCATACCGTTTCCAGCCCCTTTGCGAACTCCTCGCGAAGCTCCTCTTTCACGGTGCCCTTATCGAGGTTGAGCGAGATTATAAGGCGAACCTTCATATAGTCGAGCGTCATGAAATCGCCCTCGATGACGTTCGCCTGCTCGAGGTATGACGGAGTGGTCCTGATTCTCTCAATCATCTCCGGGAAGAACGGTCTGTTCAGCTGATCGAGCTTGTACGGGAAGGTCATGCCAACGTCGGTGCCGAGGTTCGGCGTCTCCTGCGTCTGGAACCAGTATATCCCGTCCGTGTGGTCGGAGTCGAAGTACTCCGCGACGTGGCGGCTGAAATACTCCGGGTTGCTTCCGTGGAACTCCGCGCTCCACGGAAAGATCGTCTCAGCCGCTTTCGAGTAAGCGTAATCCGTCTTCTCGTTGACGATGATAAAACGTTTTCCGCTCTTTCTGAGGTCGCCCATCGTCACGTCGCCTATCCTGTCAAAATCCGTATAGGCGTATCTTTGCGGGTCAATATAGCGGGCGAGGAGGACGTCGACCAGCCCGGGGTCCGCGGAGAAAGAAAGCTTTATCGGCCCGACCTTCTGGTCATAATACTCCCTGAGGTCGAGGATGTAGAATTCCGTGTCGTTCTCGTCGAGAGCGCGGGCAAGTCCGGAGAGGGCCTCGCTGAGCAGCATGCCCCGCGTGACGCCGTGGGCGATGTGTATCCGCCCGAGTCTGTCCTCACCGAGCCGCAGGCAGAAATGCCTGACGCCGTATTTCGCCTGATCGTAAAGCGACCCGTCCTGACAGCACGCCATGAAATTCATGCCCTTGCTGCCCGCGTTGTGCGCACCCGGCATGACGACCTTCGTGATCGGCACGTCGTCTCTGATATAACTCATCCATTTGTCGTAGATCATAACAACCCTCCTGACGGCGAGATTATACAACATCTCTTCGTGTATTTCAACTTGAAACTTTTTTTTCGTTGTGATACAATCGGGACAATAAGCACAGAAAGGACGTTTTTTTATGATCTATCCGAAAATAGGTATCAGACCCATCATCGACGGGCGCTGGGGCGGAGTCCGCGAGAGTCTTGAAGAAAAGACCATGGGCATGGCAAAAGCCGCGGCCGATCTGATCGCGGCGAACGTCTTCTATACCGACGGCACGCCCGCGCAGTGTGTGATCTCGCCGTGCACCATCGGCGGCGGGGCCGAAGCAGCGAAGTGCGCCGAGTTTTTCTCCACGCAGAACGTTACCGCGACCCTTTCCGTTACCCCGTGCTGGGATTACGGCACCGAGACCATAGACATCGACCCGTCCACCGTCAAGGCCGTATGGGGCTTCAACGGCACCGAAAGACCCGGCGCGGTCTACCTCGCCGCCGCTATGGCAGCCCACACTCAGATCGGTCAGCCCGCTTTTTCCATATACGGAACCGAGGTGCAGGATCTTGACGACAACAGCATCCCCGAAGACGTCCGCGAAAAGCTCATCCGTTTCGCCAAAGCCGCTATTGCGGTCGGGCAGATGAAGGGCAAAAGCTACGTCAGCATCGGCAACGTCGCCATGGGCATCGGCGGCTCGTACTGCAACCAGCAGTTTTTCCTCGACTACCTCGGCATCCGCCCCGAATGGGTCGATATGGCGGAGATACGCCGCAGGGTCGACCTCGGCATCTACGACCACAAGGAGTATGAAAAAGCTCTCGCGTGGATCAAGGCCAACTGCGTCGAGGGGAAGGATTACAACAAGACCATAATCCACGACCGCGCCAGAAAGGACTGGGAGTGGGAGTTCTGCGCGAAGATGACGCTCATCTGCCGCGACATCATGCTCGGCAATCCCGCTCTCGACGACGTGCGCCCACAGGGCGAAGAGGCGAACCAGGCCGGCGCGATAGACACCGGCTGGCACGAGGAGGCGCTCGGCAAAAACGCCATAATGGGCGGCTTCCAGGGGCAGAGACAGTGGACGGACTATATGCCCAACGCCGATTTTACCGAGACGATAATGAACACCTCCTTCGACTGGAACGGCACGAAGGAGCCCATGACCTTCGCCACCGAGAACGACGGTCTCAACGGCGTCGCGATGCTTTTCGGGAAGCTCCTCACAGGCGGCACCTCCATTTTCGCTGACGTGCGCACCTACTGGAGCCCCGACGCCGTGGAAAGAGTCACCGGCTGGAAGCCGGACGGGCTCGCCGCCGGCGGCTTCATCCACATGCACAATTCCGGCGCCGCGGCTCTTGACGGCGCGGGCGTCTGCAAAGGCGCCGACGGCAGCGCAGTCATGAAGCCCTGGTGGGAGGTCACCGACGAAGACGTCAGGGCCATGCTCGACGCCACCAAATGGTGCGAGGCAGACCTTCAGTATTTCAGAGGCGGCGGATTCTCGTCACAGTACACGACCCGCGCCGAAATGCCCCTGACCGCCGTACGCGTCAACTACGTCAAGGGTCTCGGCCCCGTGCTCCAGCTCGCGGAGGGCTGGTCCGTGAACATTCCCGAGAACGTCAACGAGGTCCTCAACGCAAGGAGCGACCCCAACTGGCCGACCACCTGGTTCGTACCGAGGCTCACCGGTTCCGACGCCTTCAAGGACGTCTATTCCGTCATGGCGAACTGGGGCGCAAACCACTGCGCCATGGCTTACGGCCATATCGGCGCCGACCTTATCACGCTGTGCTCCATGCTCAGGATCCCCGTCGCGATGCACAACGTCGCCGAAAAGGACATATACAGGCCCCACGCCTGGGGCGCCTTCGGCACGAAGGACCCCGAGGGCTCCGATTACAGGGCCTGCGCCGCCTACGGTCCCCTTTACGGCTGATTTGCCGTCTTCCGTAAGGAAGCGCGAGGCCGTGTCCGCCCTGCGGGCGGGCTGAGCCGACCTGCTGTCATCCTAAAACCCCTGTGACGCTTTCGGGTTCCGAAACCGTCACAGGGGTTTGCTTTTTTATTGCTTCGCTGCGTGATGCCGACCGGCATCCCGTCTTGACTCAGCTCCCGCGCGGGTGTATACTGACTGTATGAAGTATTATTATAATTGCCGGGTGTATTCTCCGGAAGACCTCGGCCAAAAAGTGATCGCCGTCGATGACGGCAAGATCGTCTCGCTTTCGGACAGGTTCGAGCCGTCCGGGGGCGACGAATGCGTCGACTGCGGCGGGGCGACAGCCGTCCCGGGCTTCGTTGACCTGCACATACACGGCGCGGGCGGCTTCGGCGTTTCCGACAGCGTTGATGAAATAGTCGCGCTGGCGGACTTTCTTGCCGGAAGGGGCACCGTCGCCTTCATGCCGACTGTGCTGACGGCTCCCCTGCCGCTGATGCTCCGCACGCTCGGGGCGATCGACGAAGCAAGGAAGCTCCGCCCCGGCATTCTCGGCGCTTACCTTGAAGGGCCATTCCTGAGCAAAAAGATGCTCGGGGCCCAGTCCCCTGAGGATGCGAAAGAGATCGACGGCGCAAGCGTCTCGGAACTGCTCTCCCGTCCTGGGCTCAAAAGAATGACCGTCGCACCCGAACTTCCCGGCGCGTTCGACCTCGCCCGGAGGCTGTCCGACGCGGGCGTCACGGTCTCCGCCGGGCACACCGCGGCGGATTTCGACACCGCTCTCGCCGCCTTCGACAACGGTTTTTCCGACTTCACGCATATTTTCAACGCGTGCACGTCGCACCGCAAGGAAAAGATAAGCGCGGGGCGTCCCGTCTCAGGCAACGCCGCCGGAACGGCCGGAGCGGAATATGAAGTCCGCGTCGCCGGCGCGGCGGAGGCGGCTCTCGTCAGCGACAATGCTTCCGTCCAGTTCATCGCGGACGGCAACCACATCCCCGCGGGGCTGATAAAGCTCATCCTCAAGTGCAAGGGGACCGACGGCGCTTACGCGATAACCGACGCGCTCGAATTCGCCGGGCTCGAGCTCGCGAATGGGCAGACGTTCACTCAGAAAAACGGCGTCGAGGCGTTTTTTGACGGCGGCGCGATGCGCGTTTCCGGCAAGTGCTGTCTGGCAGGCTCCTGCGCGACGATGGCGGACTGCTTCCGATTCCTTGCCGAAGGTGTCGGTCTTCCCATCCCCGACTGCGCAAAACTCACATCCACCACTCCGGCAAGGCTTGCCGGGGTGAAGACCAAGGGCATGATCGCCCCCGGATACGACGCGGATTTCGTACTGATGTAAAGGAGGCTCGCATGGCAAATTGTCCAAACTGCGGCAGAAAGCTCAGGCTGACCGACTACAAGCCCGTCTGCCCCGACTGCGGGGTGAACATCAACTACTGGAACATCAACGAGCGGCTGCTCGTCGAATCCGAACAGGCGGAAGTCGACCACGCGAAGTTCCAGCCGAAGGTCGACAGGGCCAAGGCTGCTTACATAGGCTCATGGCAGTCGATCCTGAGGATCGTCCTTACCCTGCTGCCAGTCGGGGCCCTGTTCCTTCCGCTTTTCGAGACCGACGGCTGGCCGAAGACCGTGATGGAAGTGTTCGGTTTCGTTCAGAACAACGCCGGGGCTCTTCTGAAGGAACCCGCCGCCGCCGCGGCGGTCCTGTGCGCCGCGCTCGGCGCCGTTTTCAGCATCGTGTGCCTCATTCTGATCGCCTCGTCGCTCGGGCCTCACGGAAAAAGGCGCACGGCGGTATTCTACGGGCTCGGCGCAGTCTTCTGCGTCGCGGCCCTCGCTGCCGAGCTCGTCTGGGCGTCCTCTGAGACGGCCCTCGCGGCGGCTCCCGTTACCGTCGCCGTCGGGTCCTGGCTCTTCGCCGTTCTGGGGGTCGTAAGATTCGCGTGGTGCGAATATCTGCTCGTAAAGGGCGTAAAGATCAGACACACGCCCTGCATCATAGGCGGCCTGCCTGCGGAGGAATACTTCGGGCTCGTCGAAAAGGGTGAATCCATAGACGATATCCGCCGCAAAATGCTCATTGCCCTGACCCGTCAGGAGGTCGAGCGCGTCGAGCAGGCGAAACGCGACGCCGGGATCGAAGAGGAAGGAGGCGCGGCATGAAAGACACTCAGATCTCTCTCGAGAGAAGCCAGCGGATAGCCGAAAGCGGTACTGACGCGGAAGTCCGCAAGGAACTCGAACGCCTTGTCAACGTAGACCGGCGCGCCGTCGCCCGCAAGGAAACGATCGGCTACATGCTTTTCGAGTCCAACAACGATTTCAACATAAACGGGCACAAGAGCCTTTTCGTAGACTCGATACTCAACATCAAGTATGAGCTGCAGTCGACCTTCAATTTCATTGCCGGCATCTGGGATATAGTCGACGACTTTCTGCTCGGCGCCTTCATAGAGCGCACCAGGACCCGCTGGGGCAAATTCATCCCGCACCTGTTCCTTACGGGTCTGCCTGCGGCGGCCCTTTCCACCCTCTACTGGCTGCTGCCAATAATGTTCTCGCAGGAGCACATAAACCAAGAGGCCTATCTGCCGAAATTCTTCGCGTGGATGATCCTTGAGATGGTGACAGAGGCTTTTTCCACGATAAAATCAATATCCGTCAGCGGCTACCTTTCGACGATCACGCCGTATCCGTCGGACAGGCGGCGGCTCATAGCGAGGTCCAAGTACTTCGCCATGATCTATTCCCGCCTTCCGGACATGGTCATAGAGTTCATGCTCGACTTCATCACGAACGACATCATTTTCAAAGACAGGGACAGCTGGACGATGATACGCAACTCCCTGATGATAGTCGGGCCCATGACGGCGATAGTCTCAGCTATATTCATAACGTGGTACTCGACCATAGCCAAGGAGCGCGTGCAGCAGAGCGTTGAAAAACCGAACATCAAAAAC
>JAILDS010000283.1 GCA_024689165.1 Clostridia bacterium | reverse complement strand
CGAACGGAAGCCTATGCCGCCGCCGGTGTACTTTTTACCGCCCGCGCTTGCTTTTTCCGTCGCGAGCCTGAAAAACGTCTTCACGACGGCAAAAGCGACGGCAGCGGACAGAACGACGCTCAGCGCAGCGACGAGGAGAGCCGAAAAGGCATCAGCTTCAGAGCAGGCTTTGCCGAAAGCGTAAAACACGTAAAGGTACTTTCTGAACATGCGCTCTGCGCCGTCAGAGTCGAGAAGGATATACTCAGACAGTCTCCCGACGGACTGTATTCCGATAAAACAGACGATAACGGCGATTATAGAAAGGATCGACATGATAAAGTCTTTTTTCTTCGACTTTCTTGTCAGAACGCTCAGCAGCCACCCGAAAAGCACGGAACAGGCAAATGAAAAAAGGCTGATGAGGATCGTCATTATGACCCAAAAGATAAGCTGTACTGCGGAAAAACCGTATCTGAGTCTTACGAGCTCGGCGGGGATCAGAACGGTAAGATCAACAACAAAACCTAACAGAAGCGAGACGAGCATCCGGCTGACGACTATATGCACGGGCTTGACGGGCATCGATAGCAGCAGGTCGTTGTCCCTTCCGTCGAAAAGGGACTGACCTGCCGAAAAAGCCGTCAGAAGAAAGCTTATGGCAAATGCGTTCAGCCCTGCGAACGCGAAATAGAGCGTCCCGGTCCCATCGGCGGCGCAGGCGTCTCCGAAGGAGAAGAAATTCATATAGAAAGACGCGCCGTAGACAAGGAAAAGCACGGCGAACAGAACAAGATAACCTGCCTGAGACACACGGGTCTTTTTCTTTTTGCCGGTGAAGGAATCGAGCAGCTGAGCAAGACGGATCCTCAGAAGTGTCTTCACGCCGGATCCCCCGCTTCCGTCTTCAGGCCGGACGTTTCAAGGAAAGCGTCCTCAAGGGAGCCCGAGCCGATGATGTCAGCCGTCGCTCCGCAGGCGATGAGCCTGCCGTTTTTGATTATGCCGACGCTCGTGCAGAGCTTTTCGGCGACCTCGAGGACGTGCGTCGAGAAGAAGATCGCCCCTCCCCTGCCGCAAAGATCGGCCATTTCGCGCTTCAGGATGTGAGCTGCGACCGGGTCGAGGCCGACGAACGGCTCGTCCATCACAAGCACCTTGGGCTCATGGATAAAAGCGCTGACGAGCGCAAGCTTCTGTTTCGTGCCGTGCGAGTAGGTGTCTATCCTGTCGGCGAGCTTGCCCGTGATCTCGAACCTGCCGCAGTAATCCGAAATAAGATCGGAACGGCGGGCCTTTTCAACGCCGTAAACGTCGCAGATAAAGTTCAGGTATTTTATCCCGGACAGGAACTCGTACATATCCGGGTTGTCGGGTATATAAGCTAATTGGGATTTGCAGACGAGCGGCTCAGCATTCATCGAATGTCCGCAGACGCTTATGTCGCCCGAATCGACGGAAATAAGCCCGCAGAGAGCTTTTATCGTCGTGGTTTTCCCCGCGCCGTTGTGCCCGATGAAGCCGAACAGTTCACCGGGGCCGATGCTCAGTGAGAGGTCGTCAACGGCTGTAACGTCGCCGAAACGTTTTGTAAGATTTCTTATCTCTATCATTTTATGTCAAAAAATATCGATCAGTATCGAAATAAGGGCAAGGAAAAAACTCTTCAGACGGAGCAGGAAAACGGCGAACGGGTTCGTTTCGTCGGCGTCTGACTGCCTTGTGAAGGAAGACGTTCCGAAGACAGCGCTGCCGTTGTAGGTATAAAGATCTGTCTTGAAGCCCGCAGCGTCTTCTTCGTTCAGGTCTATCGTCCTGAAGCCGTAGGGACCGGGTTTTGTGAATTCGCAGCCATACGTGAGCCCCAAGGTCACGCCGTCGTAAGTGCCGGTAAAGCCGTCGACGTGCATGTGCCCGAAAAACGCGCCGATGACGTCGCCGTTTGCTTTCCAGCTCTCAAAAACGGCAGAGGAACCGCCGGGCGCGTAGCCGGTGAGGTTGAAGCCGCTCGCAGTATCTGAATTGAGGGTGTACCATCCCCCGTCCGCCATCCTCGCGCCGGTCGTCGTAATATCACACGGGACGAAAAGATTGCCGACCTCGGCTACCGGGATGTGCTGGAACCACAGAGCGGGCAGAACGGAACCGCGTTCTTCTGCCAGGCGCGCAGATTCCTCGCAGTACCATTCGATTTGTTCTTCACCGATTCCGTTACCTCCGGAATCCATAATATAAAGATCGAGCTTGTCTGCGCCGTCGGTCCCCTTGACGGAAAGACGGTAATCGAGTCTTCCCGACTCATCGGGGCTCTCATCGAAAACCACACAGTGAGGATAAGCAGAGAAGATCTCGAGCCAGACCGAATTGTCGATACCGCATCTGTGGTCATTGTTGCCCAGAGCGATAAGGTACGGAATGCCGAAGGACTCGAACACGCCGAAAACGGCCTTGACCGCCTTTTCTATGTTTGCGCGCGTCTTTTCGACGTCTATCTCGCCAGACAGGGTCTTTACCACGACTCCCTCAAGAAGCGGCCTGTTATCGGAGACTATATCGCCGTAACGGGTATCCTCCACAAGGTCGCCGGTAAAGACGATAAGATCCGGCTGAGTCGAGCCGATCGCGAGCGTCAGGAACGTTTCAAGATCGCGGGCGGGATAAGCGTCGTCCTGAGTGTCGGTGATCTGAAGTATCCTGAACTCTCCGTTTGCGTCGAATGACAGCTCCGGCGCGTCGGACGCGAACGAGGCGGACGGAGAGGACGCAATTAGGATGAGCGCGAGGCATAACAGTATAGAAACGGTTTTTTTCATTCTGCACCTCCGTGATCACGGTTTCTGTATTATTTTACATCGTTTCCGGTGGATTTGCAAGCCGAAAACGACGACGGAAAGCGTCTTTATGAACGAAACACGGTCGAAAGCAACCGTTCAGGAAGCCGCGAAAAGAATATGCAGGTTCCTGACGTCCTCGCGCTCGATCGACCGGTCGATCTCGCGTGCAAGAACGTCAAGGTCCGTCTCGCCTTTCGATCTGACGATGCCGGTCTCAAAGAGCACGGAGGACATTTTGCGGCAGCATTCGTCTATCAGCGCGCGGCACGGGTCGGCGTCGTCAACTTTGCCAGAAGAAGATTCCGGAGGCAAACAGAGTATCTCTTCAAGACATGCGGCCGTATCTCCGAGAACATTCAGCCCCCTCAAGGCCCGGAAGCACCATTTATAGTAAGGCGCGTAAGCTCTGTTGACGAGAAAAGCCGCGGCAATATAGCTTTTTACAAACTCAAAAGCGGCAAGGCGGGCGGCGCCGGTCTCCGAGTGAGCAAGGCACCTGTCGTAATTATACTGCCCCGCCTGGAAGCACAGCGCGAGGCTGCCCGCAAGACGTTTTCTGACGGCGTAATCCGGCATATCCCTCAGAGCTGCGCGTGCCTTTGTGAAGCGCCCTGAAGGGTCGTAAAAAAGCTCGCCGTTGACGCACTCTGCAAGAGAATTCGACGGCAGCAGCAGCCACTGCTCCGGGGTCAGTTCGACGGTCGGGCTTCCGAGCTTGTCCAAGAGAAATTCGGAAAATCGGATCACGCCGCGCCTTTTCGAACCGCCGGGAACGAGCAATTCCCTTCGAACGCCCATAAATTCGCGGGGCAGCTTCAGGTAACCGCGTTCAAGGTCAAAAAAACGCTTTGAGTCGACGTCGTCCGAAACAAAAATACAGAAAGAACAGTCGAAGTCGTGGTCGCGCGACACGTCCGAATCATACCCGAAGCACTCGGAGCCGCTGCCGAAAAGCCCGGCGCAGAGCTCGCCGGATATGTCATTGAAATCTCTTTCAAGCATTGCCCTGCCGTACGCCTCGAAATACGCGCGGGAAAGCTCAAGACCTTTCATAAATGCTCCCCGCGCGCCTGCGCAGCTCCGAAGCGAAGCGGAAATACCCGTGCCCCTCGAAAGCGTCGGCGCATTTATCGCAAACAAAGGCGTAATAGCCGTCTTTTTCGCCGGCCCATTCATCAAGAAGGACCCGGGCTTCTTCGAGAAGAGTGTCGTTTTCCGGATCGAAGGGATCCAGTATATCAGAGATGTTGAGCAGGGTCACGGCAACCTCAAGCCCGCCGCCCGGCGCGTTTTTCATCACGGCAAGAGCCCTGTCGAAGTATTCCCTCGCGGCGGTATTGTCTCCGGACTTCGCAAGAGCCGTCGCCAGATTATTGTAAAGCCCCCCGAGACGAACGTCGTCCGGCGTAAGCTCGCGCTCGTATATGAGCCGCGCTTTCTCAAAACATTCAAGAGCTGTATCGAGCAGTGCGTCCTTCCCCTTCCCCGAAAACCTGACGCAGGCGGTGCCGGCGTTGATAAACGTCGTTCCGCGGGCGGTCGGGTCTGTTACGCCGCTGTCGGCAAGCGCAAGCGCTCTGTCGATATACGGTGAAGTCTGCTCCCATGTCCCTTTTTTGCGGTAAAAGCCGATACATTCGTTCAGAAGGGCCAGCTCTTCACGGGGGCTCCCGCCGAGCTCCTCAAGCCAATACAGCAGGTGTCTTTCGGCACCCGCCGTATCGTTGCGCGAATAATGCTCGTCAAGGACGGATATGATCCGGCTCAGATCCATTCAATAAACAACTCCAAACTGCGATGGTTCTATTTTAACGCTGTCGTTTCCGTTTTTCAACCTCAAAAAAGGCGGGCAGAGCCCGCCGGAAACCACGTGCAAAAACACGGATACGTCTGCTCAATCAAAAGCAGTATCAATAGAAGGTCGCGACAGGCTCCTCCGGGACTTTGCCGGGGCGATGGCAAGGACCTTGAGGTATTAATTATGGACGAAAACAGTCTTGAAAATCTATTAGCACAATGGAAAGGATGAATAAATTTAGATGGTTAGTGTTAGCAACACTATTCACTGTT
>JAILDS010000235.1 GCA_024689165.1 Clostridia bacterium | reverse complement strand
AACACCGGCGCAGGCGGAACAGCAGCTGCAAAACGGGGATCAGGATTTCATCGGTCTCGGCCGTCCCCTGCTTGCCGATCCCGATTGGGCGAACAAAGCAAAAAGCGGACATGCAGACGCCATTACCCGCTGCATCGGCTGCCTCTACTGTATGGATTGCTTCGCAAAAGATATGATGACCGACAAACCCATCGAATGCGCTGTGAACCCCATAACCTGCCACGAAAAGGACTATCCTTCCCTTTCGAAGGACGGGCACGGCAGAAAGGTGACGGTGATCGGCGCGGGCGTGTCCGGCTTATATGCGGCGAAGCTTCTTGCGAAAAGGGGCTTTGCCGTTACGGTGTACGAAAAGGAGCCGCAAGCGGGCGGGCAGATCAACCTTGCGGATAAGCCCCCGCACAAGGAACGCATCCATTGGTGCATCGAGGATCTGGAGCATCAGGCAAAGGCGGCGGGCGTTGAGATAAACTACGGAACGGAACTGACGCCGGAGCAGATCGCGGCGCAAAAGCCGTACGCGGTTTTCCTTGCCACCGGCTCCACGGAGATCGTACCGAACATTGAGGGCGTCCGGCAGGATTTCGTCACTACCGTATCGCCGGTGTTGACCGGCAGCGTCAAGCTGAAAAACAAGCGCGTCGCCGTGATCGGTTCCGGTATGACGGGGCTTGAAACGGCGGAGACCCTGCTGCGGGACGGGAACCAGGTCACGGTCGTGGAAATGGCGGCCCGCATCGCGCCGGGCGCTTCGGGCATCAATCTGCAGGAGATCCTGCAGGCGCTTGCGGCGGGCAAGGTCACGTTTATGCCGAAAATGAAGCTGGCGAAAATCGGCGACCATGAGATCACGCTGCTGTCAACCGCGGACCGCGCGCAAACCACGGTTCCGGCAGACGCCGTTGTGCTTTCCCTCGGCGTTCGCGGCAACCACGCCTTATATGAAAAACTCAAGGACAACTGCAGGTGCTATGAGATCGGCAACGCCGCCGTTCCCGGGCGTATCGCGGAATCTGTCCGAAGCGCGTTTGATACCGTTATGTCTTTTTCGTAACGACGATATGGAGGCAGTATGGACAGGTTTATCGATTTTATTAACGCTTCTCTCCCCGACGCGGACGGCGACGCCGTTTTATTCAAATTCAAGAAAAAGACCTACGACGAGATGCTCCTTCGCCGGGACGAAGCCGCCGGCAGAGGGATTTGCAATCAAAAGGTGATCGACGACCTGATCGTCAGCGAATACCCGGATCTTCGGGCAGAGTACGCCGTCTTCCGAAATAAAGAGGCGCAGAAAAACCGGGACAAAAGAAACGCGAAGCTCAATGCCTTGGGCTCGGCGATTTATATCCTTGCGCTGATTCTTTTTTATCTCCTGATCAGCTTCCTCACAGGATCATGGGGGACGACCTGGGCGATCATTGTGGATGGGATTCTTCTTTGGGTCGACTATCTGCTGCTGCTCGGCGTTATCCGCGTTACAAAAATGAAAAAGATCTTTCATATCTTCGCAAGGATGATGCTCGCCGGCCTGACGATCATTTTTTCCGTCGCCGTGTATATCTTCGTCGTTGCGCTGACCGATCTGCCGAGGTCATGGGTCATTGTCATGTTCGGACTGATTCTGATGTTCGTCTGTGACGCTGCCTACGCCCTCATCGCCCGCCACAGGCTTGCCATCTTCACTTGTCTCACTTACGTCCCCGTGATCGCGGTGTTCGCCTTTGTTATCGTCGGCGCGTTGGGACTGTTGCCGTGGGGAGTCGCATGGATGATCATCCCGTTGTCTCTGGTGATCGATCTGATCGTCATTTTTATCTCCATTGCCAAAAACGCAATAAGTAAAGCGGAGGTCACGGAAGAATGGAACGAAAACTGAATGCCGAACTGTGGGATAAAATGCACTATCTGTTCCGCGATTTTAACGACAGAATGGTGCATGTCCGGCTGGATTATGATTTTGAGATCGACGCAGAGGCGCTGAAGACCGTGCTGTTTTGCTTTGTTGAAAAAGCGCCTGTACTGCATTCCTCCTTCTATGACAATAAATTCCACCCGTATTGGCGGGTGGAGAACTACCACATCAACGATATCTTTACGGTGAAAGACGTGTCCGAGGAAACGCTGGAAGCGGAGGTCGACGCCTTTCTTCTGCAGTCTCTCCCGCCCGAGAGCAAGGTCCAGATGAAGGCTGCGCTTTTCCTGCATGCCGGGAAATCGACCTTCTGCTTGATCGAAAACCATATGTGTATGGACGGCGGAGATCTGAAATACTTTCTGAAAGCGCTTTGCGGAAACTATACCGCTTTTCTGGAAACCGGCGCCAGCCCGGTCGGTCTGCGTACCGGCAGTCGCTCCTATGAAGCGGTCTACGGAGATTTCACGGCGACCGAACGGAAGATCGCCAAGGGGCTGTACAAAAACATCAACACCAAAGACGGGCACGGCTTCCCGCTGACGCCGGATACGATCGCCGACCGTCCGTTTATGGCAAAAAGAAAAATCTCCGCCCAAAAGTTCGACCTGCTGAGAGCTGCGGGTAAGGAACGGGGCGCCACGATCAACGATATGCTCCTGACGGCCTACTTTTACAGCCTGTATGAATTGGCGATGTTCCCGCCGGAGGAGGGGATCTCCGTTTCCTGCGCGGTGGATCTCAGGCGGCATATCAAGGACCGGAACGCGCAGGGTGTGACCAACCAGACGGCATGGATGCAGACCCGCGTTCCCCGCAAGGGACGGGATATTTTTGAAACGCTGGACTATGTCGTGCAGTCTTCCAACGCGTTTAAGCGGGACAGATTCATGGGGCTGCACGGTCTGCCGCTGCTTTCGCTCGGCTATAAGATCCTTCCCCACGCGGCAAGCGAAGAGATCATTAAGCTCGGATATGCCAATCCCCTGATCGCCATGAGCAACATCGGGATCCTCGAGAGCGAAAAACTGGCGCTTTCGGGATATGAGCCGACGGACGGCTTCATCAGCGGCGCCGTGAAATATAAGCCATACGCGCTGCTCTCCGTCACCTCTCTGCGCAAAGAATTAACGTTGTCCATGTGCTGCAGGGGCAACGAGCAGGACAAAGACATCGTCAACCGTTTCTTCGATCTGCTTGAACAAGCCGTGGACCGGCTATTGGAAAACGCGGAGAAATAAAGCCTGCCTTCTGTAAAAACCGCCCATCGCAAGAGACGTCAAAAACAGAACGAACAGACGATTTCTGTCTTTCGGATTATCATCAACGACGAAGGTTTCTTCCTGAGACTATCGATATCTTTTCAAAAGAAAATGACAGGATCCATTCTGGAACAGATTGAACATCAGCACATTAAGAACTGATTGAATTAGCAGAATGTGCATTTGTTGTGGCTGCAGCCGAGGGTGACCTGCAGGAGAAGTGAGTTTGCCTCATACGGCGGCCTGTAAACCATTCCGGTCAGATTCAATGCTTTTCGCCTCCGTCCATCTGTGCGATATACTCGTTCCCGAAAGTCTCCATTGCCGCGATCACGGGATGAAACTTTTTTCCGATCTCCGTGAGTGAGTATTCGACTCTCGGCGGGATCGCCTCAAACTGTTCGCGTTTGACCAGTCCGTATTCTTCAAGGGATTTGAGTTGAACGGAAAGCGTCGCATGCGTCATCTTCGGCATCTTTCGGAGAAGCTCATTGAAACGGATTGGGCCGTCTTCCAAATAAAACAAGATCAGCACCGCCCACTTGCCTGAAATGAGGCTCTGCGCCGTCGCATACGGACATAATCCGAAGCGTTCCTCTAATGTAGTTTGCCTTTCCATATCTCGACCTCACAGTCATATTATCGAACCGGTTTAATTATATGACCGTTGATGTGATCCGTCAAGTACGATTTTCAAAGATACTCGGTATGTTAATTGATACCTTCTCTGAATAAAAAACGCCCTCAGCTTTGGCTGTCTGCCGTTGCCGAGGGATCATACTATAAAGCTTTGCCTTTGGCACCCCTTTCCTCCGGGCCGCTCCAATGCATACCACACGCAGAACGGAAGAACTTCTCCCGATCATCATACGGCAGATGCATAACATCCTGTAATCATCGAATGATCCGGGTGCTCCCGTTTTCCCAGCCCGGGTTTATATTCTTTGCGAATTCTCCCCAGATTTTTCGCATCTCTGCTCCCGTATCATCCTTTTCGCCGTCAATGCCCAGCATATTCAAACCGAAGATCACAGGCAACTCGCTGGCATGGAAACAGCCCAGGGCATTGCCGGAAATGG
>JAILDS010000218.1 GCA_024689165.1 Clostridia bacterium | reverse complement strand
GGGCGGTCGATGCCCGCCCCTACGGTTGAAATAGCGATGTTTCGTTCAAAAACACATCGCGGGGCAATACCCCGTGTTCCGGGTGAACCGACGCTGCGCGTCGGGGCGGCACTGAGGTGCCGCGCTACCCCTGCCCCCTATTCCCTAATCCCTGCCCCTGCCCTTGACAAAGGCCGCGGGGCGGGGTAAAATCCTGTCGGGCGGCGACAAGCGGCTCCTGCCGTACAGGCGATGTCTCATTTAACGGCAATACCGCACGATCAGCGGCGCACGCCTGGCTTGATTATTATTCCGTCATCCCGCACAGTCAGTTGCCTTAGGGAGGAAAAAATGGGCTACACACTTTCGCAGAAGATAATAAACGCGCACCTCGTTTCCGGCGAGCCCGTCCCGGGCGGGCAGGTCGCGCTGAGGATAGACCAGACGCTCACGCAGGACGCGACGGGCACGATGGCGTACCTCCAGCTCGAGGCGATGGGCGTAAAGCGCGTCAAGACCGAGCTTTCGGTCGCGTACATCGACCACAACACACTTCAGAGCGGCTTTATGAACGCGGACGACCACCGCTTCATCCAGTCCGTCGCCAAAAAGCGCGGCGTATACTTCTCGCGCCCGGGCAACGGCATCTGCCACCAGGTGCACCTTGAGCGCTTCGGCGCGCCGGGCAAGACGCTGCTGGGCTCCGACAGCCACACCCCCACCGGCGGCGGCATAGGCATGCTCGCCATGGGCGCGGGCGGTCTCGACGTGGCGGTCGCCATGGGCGGCGGCGCGTACACGATACCCATGCCGAAGATGGTAAGGATAGAGCTGACCGGCGCGCTTCGCCCCTACGTCAGCGCGAAGGACGTCATTTTGGAGGTCCTGCGCAGGCTCTCCGTCAAGGGCGGTCTGGGAAAGGTGATCGAATACGCGGGCGAGGGCGTGAAGACCCTGTCCGTCCCCGAAAGGGCGACCATCACCAACATGGGCGCGGAGCTCGGCGCTACCACGTCCATTTTCCCGTCGGACGAGGTCACGAAGGCCTTTCTCGAGGCGCAGGGGCGCGGGGACGTATACGTCCCGCTGAGCGCCGACCCGGACGCGGTCTACGACGAGGAGTACGTCGTCGACCTGTCCGCTCTCGAGCCTCTGGCGGCAGCGCCGCATATGCCCGACAACGTGAAAAAGGTGTCGGAATTCGGAAAAATAAAGGTCGACCAGGTCGCGATAGGCTCCTGCACGAACTCGTCGCTGCTCGACATGCGCCGCGTCGCGAAGATACTCAAGGGCAGGACCGTCGCGGATTCAGTTTCGCTCGTCATCGCGCCGGGTTCGAAGCAGGTGCTTGAGACCCTCGCCCTCGACGGCTCTCTGGCGGCGATGATAGACGCGGGCGCGAGGATACTCGAGTCCGCCTGCGGTCCTTGCATCGGCATGGGGCAGAGCCCCTGCTCTGCGGGCGTCTCGCTGCGCACCTTCAACCGCAACTTCCTTGGCAGGAGCGGCACCGCCGACGCCGGCGTGTACCTCGTTTCTCCCGAGACCGCCGCGGTCAGCGCCCTGACGGGGTATCTCACCGACCCGCGCGAGAACGGGGAGCCGGTAGTCGTGGACATGCCCGACAGCTTCCTCGTAAACGACAATATGGTCATCCCGCCCGCGCCGGAGAGCGAGGCGGACGCCGTCGAAATAATCTACGGCCCGAACATCAAGGACGTGCCCCTCGGCAAAGCCCTTGAGGACTCCGTTTCGGGCGAGGTCCTGCTCAAGGTCGGCGACAACATCACCACAGACCATATCATGCCCGCCGGGGCCAAGATACTGCCCTACCGCTCTAACCTGCCGCACATGAGCAATTTCTGCTTCGAGGTCTGCGACCCGACCTTCCCCGAAAGGGCGAAGGCGGCGGGCGGCGGCTTCATAGTCGGCGGCGAGAACTACGGGCAGGGCAGCTCGCGCGAGCACGCCGCTCTGGCGCCGCTGTACCTCGGCGTGCGAGCCGTCATCGCCTGCTCCTTCGCCCGCATGCACAAGGCGAATCTCATCAACTCCGGCATAATCCCGCTGACCTTCGCCGACCCCGCTGACCTTGAAAAGATCACGCAGGGCGACAGGCTCGAGCTTGCCGGCATAAGGGACGTCATTTCCGGCGAAGCGGACTCGTTCGAGCTCGCCGACGTCACGACCGGCGAAAAGATAACGGTCAGAGCGGAGCTTTCGCGCCGCGACCGCGACCTCATCCTCGCCGGCGGCAGGCTCAACGCCGAGAAGAACGCGATGGCGGGGGCCAGGGAGCAGCTGTCAGCTGTCAGTTGTCAGCGGATAGCTGATAGCAGATAGCTTAAAAAGGAACTCGCTTCGCGAGTTGATTATGATTTGCGCCGCAGCGCCCTTGCTTCATTCTTCATACTTAATCAAACTCCCTCCGCCGCGCTGACGCGCGGCACCTCCCTCACGGAGGGAGGCTTTAAAGGCTCCCTCTCCAAGGGAGCTGTCGCGGAGCGACTGAGGGAGTTGTCTCACGAGTTTCTGCCGCAAAGCTTCTGGTTTTTTACAACCTATCCTCTGTTTTGCATATTACGAGCGAAGCGAGTAACAAGGTTCTGCCGCGCAGCGGCAGGTTCTTATCCGCTATCGGCTATCCGCTATCTGCTATTTAATAAGGAGGCAACTATGCTCAACGAACAACAGATCAGTTCCGCGGTCGAAAAATTTACCGCGCTTCTCAGGGAACAGTCCGCGCGCAGCGACGAGATCTCCGCGCAGGGCGGTTTTACGGACTACGCCGGGCTCGAAAAGCTCGTCATCGGCGTGTGCGGCGGCGACGGCATCGGGCCGACGATAACCGCCGTTTCCGCGAAGGTGCTCGAAAGCATGCTCGCGCCCGAGATCGCCGCGGGCAAGGTCGAGATCAGGAACATCGACGGCCTTACCATCGAAAACCGCATCGCCTGCATGAAGCCCATCCCGGACGACGTCATGGCGCAGCTCAAAGCCTGCCACGTCATCCTCAAGGGTCCGACGACGACCCCGCAGGCGGGCGACGGCAGGCCGAACCTCGAGTCCGCCAACGTCGCCATGCGCAAGGCGCTCGACCTGTTCGCCAACGTCCGTCCGGTCAAGATCCCCGAAGAGGGCATCGACTGGACCTTCTTCCGCGAGAACACCGAGGGCGCCTACGCCGTGGGCAGCAAGGGCCTCAACGCCGACGACGACCTGGCGGTCGACTTCGTGGTCACCACCACGGAGGGCACCCGCAGGATAGCCCGTCTGGCGTACGACTACGCCCGCCGCAACGGCAAGAGCCGCGTGTCGATCATCTCAAAGGCGAACGTCATCAAGACCACCGACGGCAAGTTCCTCAGGCTCTGCCGCGAGATAGGCGAGGATTACCCGGAGATAACCACCGACGAGTGGTATATCGACATCCTCACCGCCAAGCTCGTCGACCCCGCCCGCAGGAAGGATTTCCAGGTCGTCGTGCTGCCGAACCTCTACGGCGACATCGTGACCGACGAGGCCGCGCAGCTCCAGGGCGGCGTGGGCACCGCCGGCAGCGCCAACATCGGCAAGAAATACGCGATGTTCGAGGCCATCCACGGCTCCGCCCCCCGCATGGTCGAGGAGGGCAGGGCGCAGTACGCCGACCCCTGCTCCATGCTCCGCGCGACGGCGATGCTGCTCGACCACGTCGGCTTTACGGACAGGGCAAAAAAGCTCGACGCGGCTCTCGACGCGTGCACCGCGCCCGGCGCCCGTATGAAGATCACCGGCAGGCCGGACGGCTGCACCTGCGCCGAGTTCGCGGACTACGTGATAGAGACTCTCGGCGAGTGAGCGCCGGCCCTTTTTTTGCCTGTATCCGCCTGCGGAGCAAACGCCCGCAGGCCTGCCGGTGGAGGATATGACATGGATACGATCACCGTAAATAACGCCGGCTCCGGCCGCCCGATCCGCCCGCTCAACGGCGTCAACGGCGGCCCCGTGACCCACAATTTCAGGAACGACGCGAGCGGACTTTTTTCCGACGCGAACATACCCTACTGCCGCCTTCACGACACGGAGGGCTCTCTGGGACGAGGCAAATTCGTGGACGTCCGCAATATTTTCCCGATCTGGGGACTCGACGAGAACGATCCCGCGTCCTACGACTTTGAGTATACGGACGAATACATGCGGCGCATCGTCGAATGCGGCGCGCAGCCCTTCTACCGCCTCGGCGAGACGATAGACCACGGCTATTTCAAGGCCCACGTCCGGCCTCCGGAGGACGCCGCGAAGTGGGCGCGCATCTGCGCGAACATCGTGAGGCACTATAACGAGGGCTGGGCGAACGGCTTCCGTTACGGGATACAGTACTGGGAGATCTGGAACGAGCCCGAGAACCCGCCCATGTGGACGGGCACGCGTGAGGAATTCTTCGAGCTCTACCGCGAGACCTCGGGTCTGCTCAAAAGCGAATTCCCGGACATAAAGGTCGGCGGCTACGCCTCCTGCGGGGTGTACGGCGCCTTCGACGAGAACGCGAACGAGTTCCTCAAGAACCTTATCGACTGGATAGACGAATTTCTCGCGTTCGTGAAGGACAACTCTCTCCCGCTCGACTTCTTTTCCTGGCACATCTATTCCCACGAACCGGCCGAGGTCGCGGCGCACGCGCGCTACTGCCGCGAAAAGCTCGACGCCGCGGGCTTTTCCGGCACGGAAGCCATCCTCGACGAGTGGAACTGGTCGGGCGACGATATGTTCGAAAAAATGCGCGGCATGACCGGCGCGTCCTTCGCGGCCGACGTTATGTGCCGCCTGCAGAACGCCGACGACGTCGACGCCGCCTGCTATTACGACGCGCAGCCCGAGCAGGCCTTCGGCGGGCTCTTTCTCAGGCACACCGGCACGCCCTCGCGGACCTATTACGCGGTGAAGGCCTTCGGCAGGCTCCTCGGGCTCGGGACCCAGGCGGAGCTTGAAGCCGAAACGGACCTTACCGTCGCCGCCGCCTTCGGCGCGGGCGGAAGGGGCGTCGTAGTCGCCAATTACGAAAAGGACTCCCGCCCCGTCAGGTTCCGCTTCCCCGGCGCGCAGCGGATAAGGCTGTATCTTCTTGACGACGAGCACGACCTGTCGCTCATCGCCGACGCGCCCTGCAGCGAGATGATCACCGAGTGCGCGAAAAACACGGTCCTCTACGCCGAGACCGCGTGACGGGCCCAAGCCGCGTCCCGAGCTATCCTCCGCGCGGTATTTTCGGAACAGCCCCGGCCCTTTCTTTTTTTTGTCAACAAACGTTGTTGAAATACAAACGATCATTTTGAGGAGGATCGGAATGAAGTCATTCTGGAAAAAAGCATTAGTCATCGTGATGCTGCTCGTGTTCACTTCCGGGCTTATTCCCGGCGCCTTTGCTCTTTCGGAGCAGGAACCCAACGACAGTATCGCTACCGCCACGGAGATCACGGTCGACTCGACCGTAGAAGGCATCATTGCTGAAGACGAGACCGAGGATTATTACAGGATCACGCCCGAGAAGTCCGGCAGGGTCACGGTCAACTTTACGTCTCACATAGAATACTACCGTTTCATTGTTAAGGACGCAAAGGGAGACGATGTATTCAATTCCAAGTCTCAGAAATACAACGAGGCCAGCGGGATGAGATCGGATACTTACTATATCGATCTCGAAGCGAGGACGTATTATTTCAAGGTCGACGGGCTTGAGACTTCCTGGAATAATCATTACAAAGGGCCTTATGAGTTTACGCTCTCTTTTGAGGACGCGCAGGCCAACGTCGAGGAGCCGAACGACTCTCAAACCGAGGCGAAGGATATCGGCGTGACTGACACGGTCAACGGTATAATCGCCCTTGATGAGATCGAGGATTATTACAGGATCACGCCCGAGAAGTCCGGCAGGGTCACGGTCAACTTTACGTCTCACATTGAATACTACCGTTTCATTGTTAAGGACGCAAAGGGAGACGATGTATTCAATTCCAAGTCTCAGAAATACAACGAGGCAAGCGGGATGAGATCGGATACTTATTATATCGATCTTGAAGCGAGGACGTATTATTTCAAGGTCGACGGGCTTGAGACTTCCTGGAATAATCATTACAAAGGGCCTTATGAGTTTACGCTCTCTTTTGAGGACGCGCAGGCCAACGTCGAGGAGCCGAACGACTCTCCTGCGGAGGCGAAGGATATCGGTGTGACGGATACGGTCAACGGTATAATCGCCCTTGACGAGACCGAGGATTATTACAGGATCACTCCCGAAAAAGCGGGCAGAGTCACTGTCGACTTCACTTCGCATATTCAGTATTACCGTTTTATCGTTCTGGATAAGGACTGCAACGAGGTGTTCGATTCCAAGTCTCAGAAATACAACGAGACCAGCGGGATGAGATCGGATACTTACTATATCGATCTCGAAGCGAGAACCTATTATTTCAAGGTCGACGGACTTGAGACTTCCTGGAATAATCATTACAAAGGGCTCTATTCTTTCACTCTGAGCGACCGGGCGCCGTCGGTCTGTACCGGGTCCGATCATGCCGGCGGTACGGAGATCAGAGACGCTGCGGAACCCACGTGTACGGAACCCGGTTATACCGGAGATACGTACTGCCTCGGCTGCGGCGAGCTGCTTGCGGAAGGTGAAGAGATCCCTGCCACGGGGCATTCCCCCGTTACGGTCCCCGGTGTGCCTGCGACTTGCACCGAGCCGGGTCTTACGGACGGAGAAGAATGCTCGGTCTGCGGGACCGTTCTCAGAGAACGCGAAGAGATCCCTGCCACAGGTCACCGCTTCGGCGAGTGGAAGACCGTGACCGCAGCCACGACGCTCAGCGAGGGTGAAGAGAAACGCGTCTGCTCCGTCTGCGGAGCAGAGGAAACGCGGGAGACGCCGAGGCTGCCTGTTGAAGAATACGAATACATGGTCGGCGATCTCGATTTTGACGGCGTGCTCTCCGCTGCCGACGCGCGGCTTGCCTTGCGCCTCGCTATAGCGCTTGAAGATGCGGACGAGCTTGCGGCTGACGGGCGTTCGAAAACCGGCCTGCCGGTCGATGCCGTCATCGTCAACATGATCGCCAACGCGGACGGCTTCGAAAAGCCGGAGACCGCCGACGCCGCCGACGCCCGGGCCATCCTCCGCGCCGCGATATCCATCGAGCCGCTTAAAACCACTCATTTCAGGCACTGAGGCAATATAACAAGATATGGTATTCCTGCACATGCGTTTCCCGGGAGGGAAGACGAAGGCGGTGACGCTCAGCTACGACGACGGGGTCTCTTCCGATCTCCGTCTGGCAGAGCTCGCCGATAAGTACGGCGTGAAATGCGCCTTCAACATCAACAGCGGGCTCGTTCCCGACGAGCCCGGCGGCGGGAAGCTGACCTACGCCCAGATAAAGGAGCACCTGCTCGGCAGGGGGCATGAGGTCGCCGTCCACGGCGAGCTGCACCGCGCGCCGGGGGCCTTCCCCACGCTCATCGGGCTGCGCGACGCGCTGAACTGCCGTGAGCAGCTCGAAAAGAACCTCGGCGTGATGATCCGGGGCATGGCGTATCCTAACAGCGGTATCACCCGCTTCACAGGAGGGTCCGACTACGCCGCCGTGCGGGATTACCTGGGCAGTATCGGCGTCGTCTACGCCCGATCGCTCGGCGCGGACAACGATTCCTTCCGGCTGCCGGAGGACTGGTTCCGATGGATCCCCACGGCGCACCACGGCAACCCGGACGCGCCGCGCTGGGCGCGGGAATTCGCCGAACTGCGCGTCAACGAGCGTTACGGCGACGACCGCTGGCCGAGGCTGTTCTACCTCTGGGGGCACAGCTATGAGTTCGACCGCGACGGCAACTGGGACCTGCTGGAGGAGCTTCTCGGCGTCCTCGGGGGCCTGCCCGACGCGTGGTACGCTACGGGCATCGCGATTTGGAGCTACGTTACCGCCTTCCGCTCGCTGGTTTTCAGCGCGGACGCCTCGTTCGTTTACAACCCGACGCTGCAGGAGCTGTGGTTCGAGACCGACGAAAAGCTGTACAGCGTCCGCCCCGGCGAGACGGTCACGATAAGCGGATAAGAACCTGCGGCGCGATTTTGTAGGGGCGGGCATGACCGCCCGGAGCACGGGGTATGAACTCAGGTCGTGTTCGGAAATGAAACATAATCTTTGTTCTCGGTAGCGCGCTCGTGTAGGGGCGACCCGCGTGGTCGCCCGATGTTCCGCGGTGGTACCCGCCGCGGAACAGGTGATTCCCTTCCTCCGGACAAACGCCGTGTTTTTTCGCCGGCGCTTCGTTTTAAAATATATCGCCGCTTTTTTGCTCCGGGTCCCGGGCGACCACGCGGGTCGCCCCTACGGAGTCGGTACATAACGCTCGAAATTACATGGCGGCGCGAAACGTCGGTTACAACGCGCCTCGGCGTTCCCCGCGAAGCGCATTATTTCCGCTTGCAATGAATAATTTATTGTTGTAAAGTGTTAAAGGTGATAACGCGCGGGCGGCTCCCGCAATGAACGCATCGGAGGGATGACTATGGAAAAGCTCATCAAAGCGGCCGTCTACGGATACGGCAATCTCGGAAGAGGGGTCGAATCGGCTCTCGCTAAGGCTCCCGACATGGAGCTGACCGCCATATATACCCGGCGCGACCCGTCGGCGGTCAAAAGCCTCACCGGCGCCGCGGTCAGGCATGAATCGGAGCTGACTGCCGGAACGGACGTCGACGTTGTTATAA
>JAILDS010000211.1 GCA_024689165.1 Clostridia bacterium | reverse complement strand
CGGACCGGACAGACCGCGTTTTCAGCAGCACCCGCGGCCGGGACCGTCCCCGCGAACATTGAGACGGTCAATACTGCGCAGATCAGTATGCTTATCATCCGTTTGCCCATGGTTCGCCCTCTTCCGTTGTTTGACAGTTTTTTTTCGATAAAACGAATATACCGCAACGTATCGGAAAATGCAAGAAAAAAGGTTCTACATTACTGTTTTACCGTTTGTTCAGAGCCTGTGAGCACGGTCATCAATAAAAATGACGACCTTTGACGGTCGTCATTTATCGTTATTTCAAATTCGATTTTCTCAGGCTGTGATCGCCTTTAATCTTTTCTGAATGCGCTTTTTCTGTCTTGTTCTATTGTGACAACAGTGCCTTTATGGTCGGACAAACGCCTGTCACAATTGAATTCCTCAGTTAAAACAGTTGCGTTTTCGATAAAATCCGCAGATACGGCGACATGGTATATGCAATTGCTCAGGTGCTTTGTTACAAGCGAAAGCTTATTATTATAGAAGGTATCAAGCAGCTTTTTTCTTCCGTCGTGGGTAAAGTACCAGTTGTCACTGAAAGATACGTTAAAGTCTCCTGTTACACAAAAGGTTTTTCCCATCCCGTTAAACAGCTTGAAATCCTCAGTCTGTTTAATCAGGCCGGTTCGGAATTCCGCGTTTCTGTTTCCGAAAACGCCGATTATTGTTCCGTAAACAATGATATCGCCGTTTTCGGTCTCAAGCTCGACGCATACTGAGGTCTGATCATCGTATGTGGAAAAACGTTCCACAACAGGATAATTTGAAAAAACTATAACCCTGCGTTCCGTTTCTCCGTAAAACGGAGTCGGGAGCTGCGCTGATTCCACGCGGGATCTATACGGCAAATCGATCCTTTTATCTGCTTCCGTGAGAACCAATATGTCCGCGCCTGTCCTATTGCAGACGGATGTTATCTCATCCATCTGCCTGTAGTGTTTCAGACGTTCAGTATTCCATGTTGCTATAGTCATTGTTTGTCAGAACAATGGCGCAGAAAACAACAGAATCCTTACATCCTGTCCGGGCAGGCGACGTTGATCATGCCGAGGACGATCTCGAGCACCGTCGCGACGGCGCGGCAGAGGGCGACCCTCGCGGCGGTCAGCTCGGGGTCGTCGGTCTCGACGCGGCAGGAGTTGTAGAACCTGTGGAAAGCGCCCGACAGCTCGAGGGCGTACCTCGCAAGCGACGACGGGTCGTAGGCCGCGGCTGCGCGCTCGACGACGTGCTGCAGCTCGCCGACGATGCGGATGACGTCCCTTTCGGAGTCCTCGCGCAGGAGCTCGGTCTTCGCCTCGCAGTTTGCCTCGCCCTTTTCGCCGAGGCGGCGCATGATGGAGCATATCCTCGCGTGGGCGTACTGGCAGTAGTAGACCGGGTTGTCGGAGTCCTCCCTGACGGCGAGGTCGAGGTCGAAGTCGCAGTGGGTGTTCGGCTCCCTCATGATGAAGAAGAAGCGGGCGGAGTCGAGCGGAACCTCCTCAAGAAGCGTGACGAGGGTTATCGCCTTGCCGGAACGCTTCGACAGCTTGACGGTCTCGCCGTTCCTGACAAGGTTGACCATCTGCATGAGAACGACGACGAGCCTTGCGGGGTCGATGCCGAGAGCCGCCAGAGCCGCTTTCATGCGCGGCACGTATCCGTGGTGGTCGGCGCCGAGAACGTCGATCGCGATATCGAAGCCCCTGACGACGAGCTTGTTGTAGTGGTAGGCGATATCCGGCACGATGTAGGTCGGCAGGCCGTTGGAGCGGATAAGCACGAAATCCTTGTCGCAGCCGAACCGCTCGGCGGCGAACCAGGTCGCGCCGTCCTTTTCGTAGGTATTGCCGCTGTCTTTGAGCTTTTCAAGTATGTCGGAGACCGCGCCGGAATTGTGAAGAGACGACTCGGCGAACCAAGTGTCGTAATGTATCCTGTAGCTGGCGAGGTCTTTTTCGAGCCCCTGAACGTTGAGCGGCAGGGCGTAGGCGACGAGAGCCTTCCTGCGCTCTTCCTCCGTACAGTTGACGTATTTGTCTCCGTTCAGCTCCGCGAAAGCCGCGGCGTGGTCGATTATGTCCTGCCCGTGGTATGAGTCCTCGGGCATCTCGATCTCTTTGCCGAAATGCTGAAGGTACCTTATCGACAGCGACAGACCGAATTTTACGATCTGGTTGCCCGCGTCGTTGATGTAGAACTCCCGCTCGGTCTCAAAGCCCGCTGCAGTAAGCAGGGACGCGAGGCTGTCACCCAGAGCGCCGCCCCTGGCATTGCCGATGTGCATCGGGCCGGTGGGGTTGGCGGAGACGAACTCGACGAGAGCCCTTTTGCCCGCGCCGACGCCGCTTTTGCCGTAATCGGCGCCCTGTTCAATGACCTGACGCACGACGTC
>JAILDS010000201.1 GCA_024689165.1 Clostridia bacterium | reverse complement strand
GGCCTTCGAGGACTCGCGCTCCGGGAAGGTAATAAAGCCGGTACTGAGATTTTAACTCACGAAAAACGCCGACGCGTTTTTGCAAAAGATTGGGGACGGTTCCTTTGTCCCGGGAGTGGGACAAAGGAACCGTCCCCAATAATAATACTAATCCATAGCGAGGATCGTATAATTGTTCTGATACCAGTCACAGGAACGAATCGCAAGGCGAAGACCGGCCTCTGTAAAAAGCAGATAAACAGCATTCGTTTTCTGTCCGGACAGATCCGCGCCCCACAGGCGGTGGAGATTATTGAACTCTTCGTCTCCGAGCCTGTAATCCGTATAACACCAGAATTCCGTTTCAGTATCGACATAAACACAGGCGGTGACGCTTTCATTTTCATCTTCATCCACAGACAATGAGAACGGAACGGCCAGTGCGCGCGTGGGGCCCTGACTTACGCCGATATTGTTTCCCACCCAGTTCTCGATGACCAGCACGCAGCCATCCCGTGAGGTCAGGGTGAAAACACCGGATAAAAAGTCCATACCCTGAACAAACACCATGTCGGTATATAACTGTTCGCCTTCATCCTCCCCGAACGTAATGGGAATGCCGAAATCACTGGCTTCGATCATGTGCCACGCCGTTCCGACCAGCAGCTCCGAGGCTGTTTTCCCGAGCGCTGCATCCACGGAGGAGGCGTCGATCGGCATATCGTCCGGAATGTAAGTACCTTCGCCGAAGCGCAGCCCCGGTGCTGTAAAACGATCATCCTCCGCATCCAGCGCGATGATGCCGCTCGATTCGGCACTTTTGGGAGTATCTCCTTCTTTTTCGGGCGCCCAATCATAGCTGTACTCCCGCTCCGGGCTGAGATAAGCTATGGCGGCCTCGTAGCTGACTTTGCCGTCCGCGTCCTCTTCCCACGCCATGCGCCCGAAATACGTCCCGTCGTACCACCAGCCGGCGCCGCCGGCATTGAAGTGCACCCACTCGTCTTCGGCGCTGTTCTTCCATGTGCCGATCCTGACGAGCCGTTCCGCGGCGGTGAGAACGACGGGCTCCGTTTCCGCCGTAGGCCGCGCGGCTTCGCCCTCCGCGGCAGGCTCCGCCGCAGCCGTCTCCGCAGACGGCGGTTCTCCCGCCGAGGCGGGCTTCAGCGGCGCGGTATAGATCACGCCGCAGAGCGCAACGCCTGCGACTGCAAGCACCAGAGCGCTTTTTGACCTTTGCCGCGCATATCCCGCTCTGTGTTCGCGCCTCGTTCCGCCCTCGTCGGCAGCTCCGACGCCGCCTTCCTCCGGCGGGGGACAGACGCCGGGAGCCGGAGCCGGGTTTTCCTCCGGCAGCATCTCTTCAGGCGGCAGACCGTTGAACTCCGCCATGGATCAGTCCTCCGGGCGATGGACGACGACCTGCGGGAACGGGATCTTCACGCCGGCGCTTTCAAAGAAGGCCAGCAGCTCGCCGTTCAGGATGCGGGGCGCGGAGTATATGTTCTTCTCGTCCACTCTGCCGCCGAATCTCAGAACGACGCCGCTCTCCCCGAGCTCCTGCACGCCGGAGTACTGCGGATCCTCCAGAAAGACGTCCGGATGCCTCGCTCTGATCTTCGGCATGAGCTCCGCGAGCTTCGGCTCCAGCTCGGACAGCTTCGTCCCGTACGCTACGGAGACCGTCACAGACGCCCAGCTCGCCTGATCGGAGCGGTTGACGACGTTGCGCAGGTCGGAATTGTTGATTATCTTGACGTTCCCGCCGAGGTCGCGCAGGCAGGTAACGCGGATGCCGATGCTCTCGACCGTCCCCCGGAAGCCGCCGGCCTCGATAATGTCTCCGACGTTGAACTCATCCTCAAAAACGAGGAAAATGCCGGTGACGAGGTCTTCCACCAGACTCTGCGCGCCGAAGCCGATGACCAAAGCCAAAACTCCGACGCTGGCAAGGATGGCCGAAAGATTCACGCCGAGCGCGGACAGACACCAGAAAAAGCCGATGATGGCCGCAAGATAGCTCAAGGCGCTGTTTATCAGAGTGAGAAGGCTCTTCGTCTTGGGATTTTTCGCGCGAATGTGCTGCACGATAAAGCGCAGCAGCGCCGTGGCAAGGATCATCATCAGGATGATCGCTATCACCTGGAAGACCGACGCCCAGTTCAGGACGAAGGTGTCGGAAATTTTGCCGACGTCGCCGAAGATGCGCTGCCAGGTCCCGCGCACAGAATCCCGCATGCGCTGCGGCAGGAAGGGGATCAGGCCGGGATTTGTGATAAACAGAAAGAGGATGAGGATGACGGCCCAGCGGATCACCGTGCCGAGCCGGACAGTTGAGAATCTTCTTCCCGCCCGCGGCGTTTTCTTTGCCTTTGCGTTCGTTTCGTTTTCATTTTCAAATGATGTGTCTTGTCCTTCGTTCATGAAAAAAGCGCCCCTTCACTTTATACATTTTCGCTCTGGATTATAGCAGACAGGTCTTGCTTTTTCAATATGAATATGAATGCCGGGGGCGGTCCCTTTGAGGTGAAGGGACCGTCCCCGGCTGCGTTATGCCTCCGTGCTGCCGTCGGGAGCGGAGGGCTTGAGATACAGCTTCGGGTAGGCCTTTTTGTCGCGCGCCTTCAGCACGACGCCCCCGGCGACGGAGGCGAGAGCAACGGCGAGGATGATGACCCAGGTCGGCGTGGAGCCGGAGCGGTCGTACACGCGGCCGACGGTGAGGTCCACGGCGCCCGTTATCGCCGCGCCGAAAACGCTCATCAGCCCGTTTATGCGCCCGCGGTGGCTCGCCGGGACGCGCGAGGAAACGTACGGCCCTTCCGCGACGGTGGAGAATATCTCGCCCCAGGTGAAAACGAGCATAGCGATATAGTAGCCCGGAATGAAGCCGAGCAGCAGCAGAAAGACCAGATACCCCGCGAAGACCAGCACCCGCCCCGTGACCATCTTGCCGGTCTCGCGCATGCGGGTGAAAAGCCGCGTTATAAGCGGCGTGAAGACGACGACGGTTATGCAGTTCAGGCTCGCGACCGTGCCGAAAATGACCGCGCCGGCCTCGCCGTGAACGGCCGCCATGTCCAGCGGCATGATGTAGTTGTACTCCCCGTAGGCGCCGTAAAAAAGCGCCGCGGAGAGAACGTACAGAAGCAGAAGCGGGTTTTCGCGCAGTACGGCGAAGACGCTCGCGCCCTCCTTCGTCTTCTGGTACTCCGCCTCCTCGGAGGCGTCCTCGACGGGGGTGACGTCTTTGACGAGCGCCGCGATGATGACCGTGGAGACGGCTATGGCGACGCCGCTGATGAGAAAGCTCAGCCAGAGATAGTTTTTGAAGAGAAGGCCCGCGATCGTCGGCGAGAGGACGAGCCCTATGTTGCCGCCGAGATCCTCGAGCGAGTAGGCGCGCTCGCGGTCCTTCGTGGCGGAAAGATCGGCGAAGAGCGCGTCGTAGGAGGGGTATTCGATATTCTGGAAAACGCCCGCGAGCACGAATACGAGCACCGAGGCGAAAGAGAGAGGCAGCGCCGCG
>JAILDS010000164.1 GCA_024689165.1 Clostridia bacterium | reverse complement strand
GGAAGAAGAAGCTCGGGCTCTGGCGTCAGGTCGCCCGCCTCGCGCCATTCATAAAAGAACGCCGCGGTATCATGGCGGCGATGATCGTGTGCGGCCTCGCCGGCAGCGCGGCGGACGTGGCTATGCCGCTTTTCGAGCGGTACGCCCTCGACGTGTTCGTGACCGAGGGCGACCTGTCGTCGGTGCTGCCCTTCGCTGCGGCCTACGCGCTGACGGTGTTTTTCACGGGCGGTGTCAATTTCATAGCCTGCTATCTCGCGATGAAGGTCGAGCTCGGCACCAACCGCGACCTGAGGAACGCCGCTTTCAGGCGTCTTCAGGAGCTGTCGGTGGAGTTCTTCAGTCTCAACAGCGCGGGCAGGCTGCACTCCCGCGTCATGAGCGACACTTCGAAGATCGGCTCTCTCGTCTCATGGTCGCTGATGGACTGCGTCTGGCACGCCTCATACATCCTCGGCGCCGCGGCGTCGATGTTCGCGCTCTACCCCGCCCTGGCGGCCGCGGTCTGCGTCGTCGTGCCGCTGACGGCTCTTGTATTTTCGCTTTTCCAGAAAAAGCTCGTCTCGGTGAACCGCGAGCTCAGGGAGATCAATTCGGACCTTACCTCCCGCTCCTCCGAGATGATAACCGGCGTGAGGACCGTCAAGGCGCTCGCGGTCGAAAAAAAGCTGTTCGCGGCTTTTTCGGATACCGCCGAAAGGATGCGCCGCCGCGGTATACACGCCGAACGACTGAGAGGCCTGTTTTCCGCAAGCCTTTCCTTCGCCTCGTCGCTCGCGCTCGCCGTCGTCCTGTGGCGCGGCGGGATCCTCGCGAAAGAACAGCTCGGGACCTTCACCGCCTTCATGAGCTACGCACAGGGGCTGCTTGAGCCCGTCCGCTGGGTCATCGACGCGATAAGCGACCTTATAACGACCTGCGTCAACATAGAGCGCGTCATGGACCTTATCGACGAGGAACCCCTCGTCAGGGACACTCCCGAGATCGTCGAGCGCTACGGCGACGTCTTCAAGCCGAAAAAAGAGAACTGGGAAAGCTTCGTCGGCGACGTCGAGCTTCGGGACGTGACCTTCTCTTACCCCGGGGCAGCGGAAACCGTTCTGGAGCACTTCGACCTGAAGATACCCTACGGCTCCACGGTCGCCGTCGTCGGCGAGACCGGCGCGGGCAAGAGCACCCTCGTCAACCTCATCTGCCGCTTCTACGAGCCTACCGAGGGCCTGCTGCTCATCGACGGCCGCGACGCCCGCGAGCGCTCCACGGCATGGCTGAGGAGCAATATCGGCTACGTCCAGCAGACGCCGCACCTGTTTTCCGGCACGGTGCGCGAAAACCTCAACTACGGCTGCGAGGACGAAAAACAGGACTCCGAGCTCTGGGACGCGCTTGAGCTCGTCGGCGCGTCGGAGATCGTTTCACGCCTTGACGGCGGTCTCGACGCCGCCGTCGGCGAAGGCGGGGAAAAGCTCTCCTCGGGCGAAAAACAGCTCCTGTGTCTCGCCGCCGCGGTGCTTTCCGACCCGAAGATACTGATACTCGACGAGGCTACCGCCGAGGTGGACACCCTCAGCGAAAAACGGCTCCAGCAGGCCATCAAAAAGGTGACCGCCGGAAGGACCTCGGTTATAATCGCCCACCGGCTGTCGACCGTGACCGACGCCGACGAGATACTCGTGATATCCGGCGGAAAGCTCGCGGAACGCGGCTCCCACGAAAAGCTGCTTGCCGAAAACGGCATTTACGCGGAGCTGCTGAAGATCCAGAACGCGGACGACCTGACCGACGCCGCCCTGCGCGCGGCCGGCGGGGACTGTAAATAAACCGTGTAAATCGAGCGGTAGCACGGCAGACCTCTGCCGTTTCATAAAAAAATGCGGGAATATGGCGGTTTTTCGCCATATTCCCCGTTTTTTTGTGACACCTTTTTTTAGTATTGCGCAGGAATGCTGTAAAGAATTCGCCGATTTAGGGAGGATATGCGGGCTTCGCCCGCTGAGATTTGCGACTACGGCGCTGTGGAAGATTTCAGATCAGAAGAGTAAAGCTCCGAGATCTATCCACATAGCGGGACGAACACCGTTACCATCATTGTAGACGTCGTTGTAAACTCCGCCGCTACTGTTGACGTTTGCGGCGTGGTTCTGACCGACGCCGGACGAACGCAGCCACCACCGACAATTGCCATTTCCGGATTTTTTTACTCCCTGCGAATAACAGTATAACGTTCCCTGGCACTGTCTCGCACTATCCGAACTGAAATACTTGTTTACCTCCGAAATGCTCAGGAGAAAAACTTTATCAGTAGTATTGTTACCTGGTGACGTGCTGTATGAAGGGTCATTGTCTGCTGCA
>JAILDS010000155.1 GCA_024689165.1 Clostridia bacterium | reverse complement strand
CCGCGACTTCCGACTCAAGCCGGGTTATCTCTGCGTCAAGCTCATCTGCGCGGGAAAGATATTTATCTCTTACCTCGGACGGAGTACCCGTCTCGGGCGGGGTAAAGCGTGAAAAGCCGAGCTGCCTCAGCGCGTTTTCTAGGACGTTCTCTCTGCCTTTGAGGCATACCGCCGCGATGCAGGTCAGATTATCGCCGTTATAGATCGTCCTGAGCTCGAATTCCTCCAAAGAGGGTTCGATGACCGCTATCCTGCGGTTGATCTCTTCTTCCGGGTAACGGGCGGCTATGGAACCGACGATAAGAACGGCGCCGTCGGGCATCTCTCTGTCGGGCGAGGCGTCAAGCCGAAGCCACGGCTCAAGCTGCTCTGCAGAGGTCCGGGCTCTGAGCATTTTTGTCTGCAGTTCTTCAGCCCTGTCAAGCGATCTGCACGCGTTCAGCGCGTCGGCGAGAGAAGCCTCGTCGACGCAAAGCCGGCTGTCATCCACCGGCTCCGGCGAGGCGAACAAGCCCGCGATGCCGGATTTTTCTTTTGTTCCGATCCCGGAAAGAACGGTAAGAAGCCTTTCGACGCTGGCAAGCTCCGATTCGGTTTCGGACAATTCTTCGGCTGACGACGCCGTCTCGAATCCGGCTGGAAGATCAGCCTCGCACGGCTCGAATACCCCGCGGTGTGCGAGATATTTTTCAAGCTCTGCAGCCCGTGAAGCGACGACGGCGATCTCAACGGTTTTGATCGTTTGCTTCATTATTTGTCTCCGCCGAGAATAATATCGGCCAGTTCAGATGAAACAGCCCCGATCTTCTTTGAGCAATCGTCAGCGAGAGCCGCGCAGAGAGCTTCATTCTCCGCACCGAGCTTATCGGAAAGCTCCCTTGCCTCTTTGCCGGCTTCTTCCAGAGTGCGTAAACGCTCAAGAGAAAGCTCCTTTTCGAGGCCAAGGAGTTTTTCGTCGCGCTCTGCCTGAGCGCGGCGCACAAGCTCGTCGGCAGCCGTTTTTGCTTCGGCGACGCGTTCCCGGCACTCGGACTCGACCGCGAGGATATCATCAAGCATCTCGTTTACCATCACATCACCCCTCAGCGCGGGAAGGAACCAAAAAAACTTCCCTGTTAAAATGAGATTTTACTATACGGAACGTCAAAAAGTCAAGCGAAATCGGGACCGCCCGCAAAAATAAAATAACAGATCGAAATGCCCGCGACCGACTTGACAAAACCGGGAAACGGCTATAGATTAGAATAAATGAAAAAAGACTGATCCGGTCGATCGGCAAGGAGGAAACTCATGGGTCACAAGATCTGTATGATAGCCCACAGGGGCTACAGCTCTGCTTATCCGGAGAACACGGAGACCGCATTCATAAAAGCCGCCGAGCACGGCTCCGGCGGGGCGGAAACTGACGTAAGGATCACTTCGGATGGCGTTTACGTCACGAGCCACAACGCGGAGGTCGTGTTCGAGGACGGCACGGAGCTGAAAGTCGCGGAACACACGTACGCGGAGCTTACCGCGAAGCCGATAAGGCAGTCGAAGATACCCGAAAAGGTGTATCTTTGCACCTTCCGCCGTTATCTCGAGATAATGCGCGACGCGGGCATGGTCTGCTTCATAGAGCTCAAGGGGCAGTACACAAAAGAACAGGTCAAAGGTGTTTTCGACCTTGCCGCCGAAGTCTATGATTTGAAAAAATGCATACTTCAGTCCTTTGAGTTCGAAAACCTGCTGTTCGCGCGCGAGCTGTTCCCGGAGCTCGACCTGATGTTCACCTACGGCACCGGGCAGGACCGTTATGAGAGGTGCTTCGAGCACGGAATATCCATCGACTGCGACCAGTACGTCCTCACCGAGCGGATGGTGAAGGAATTCCACGACAACGGCCTCGCCGTAGCCGTATGGACGGTCAACGACAGGGAAAGACTGGAAATAATTAAAGCTTTGGAACCGGATTACATTGAATCAGACGTCTTCGGAGGAGAGATCGACGAATGAAAAACGAATTGCTTCAGGAACTGCTTGCCGCGACGGCCGAATTTACGAAAAAAGAGGGTTACCACGTTTACAGGATGAGCGCGATGACCTGCGAGGACGACATCGAAACGCTCGAGCTCATCCCCGCCGCGAGATGCCAGAATGTGTACTCCTCCGCGAAATCCTTCGCCATGACGGGCGTCGGGATCCTGTCGGACAGGGGCGTTTTGAAGGTCGAAGACAAGCTCCGCGACGTCCTCGGCGACAGTTTCCCCGAAAAGCCCGCCGACCCTCGCTGGGCGGACGTCACCGTGGAGCACGCCATCTGCCACAGGACCGGCCTGCCGGGCGGCCATCTTGACATCGACT
>JAILDS010000147.1 GCA_024689165.1 Clostridia bacterium | reverse complement strand
GCGCTCGTTCCCGACGGCAGGCTTGTCCAGCTTCCGAACTGCCGGCATGAGATATACGCTTCCGTCGACGGCACGGTCCTTATGTATCTCAACGAAATAGGCGAGTTCCTGCTGGGCTGAGAGTCCGTGACTTAAGATGATCGCAAAACAAACATCCCCGCCTCACGGCGGGGATTCGGTTTTGTCAGAACGGGAAGCCGTTGGATTTTCGAATGCCGTCCATGATCTCGGCTGCAGAGAGGGTGCAATCTTTCATCTCGGAATAAACGGCGTTTTTGAGCCTTTCTTCCGAAGCCAGCATAAGCATAGATTTCATGTAAGAGGCCTCATAAGCCATTATGCCGACCTTTGAGACGTCGTCGGAGTACAGCTCACAGTCCGAATCCTTTGTGTGCAGCCTGATCCCGCGGAACTGTGAAACCGAGGAAATACTGATCCACCCGTTTTCACCGGTTATTACGCTCGGGGCGGGGGAGTCGGCGAATTTATTCCAGGACAGGACGGCGTGGAAATCACCGTAATCAAATATCGCGGAGCCGGAGTAGTCGCATCCGCAGGAGTGGAAGCTCGTTTTCGAGTCTGCCGACAAAGGCTTGCCGAACAGCTCGAGCGCGGCGTAGATATTGTAAACGCCGAGATCCATAAGAGCGCCTGCCTGAAGCTCCATATTGAATATGTTCGGCAGTTCGCCGGAGTATAACCTGTCAAGTCTTGAAGAACGCTGAAAGAAGATCAGATGCGCGCCGGTGATCTTCCCGATCCTCGGGATAGAGCGCCGGATGACGTCGAGCCCCGGGGAGTGCGCGCTCATCATCGCGCAGTCGTAAAAAAGGCCTTTGCCGTCCGCGATCCCGCGCAGCTGAAGATACTGTTCCGCCGTGACCGTTATCGGTTTTTCACAGAAAACGCTCACGCCGGACTCCAGAAGGCGTTTGGACTGATCAAAATGGAACAGGTTCGGCGTCGCGACGTATATGCAGTCGAAGTCCCCGGAGCACAAGGCGTCAAAATCGGTGACGACGAGAGGGATATCGTGACGTTCCGCGAAACTCCTCCCGGTCTCTTTCTTCCTCGAATATACGGCGCGGACGTCCACGCCCGCTCCGCGGCAGGCAAGGACGAATTCGTCCGCTATATTCGACGTGCCTACTACAGCTATGCCCATCACAGCAGAGAGGCGGCGGCCTTGTCGCACAGGATGAGGCAGTCCGGGTGGTTCTGAAGGACAGAAGCGGGAACCTCTGGGGTGACCGGCCCCTTGACGGTATCTCTGACCGCCTGTGCTTTTTTGTCGCCGACGGCAAGCAGAAGGATCTTTTTTGCTTTCATTATCGAGCCTATGCCCATGGTGACGGCAAAACGGGGCATCTCGGATTCGGTGAAATAGATTCTGTTCGCCTCTATCGTGCTTTCGGTCAGCCTGACAGTGTGCGTTCCGGCGCTGAAATCGCTCCCGGGCTCGTTGAAGGCTATATGAGCGTTTCTGCCTATACCGAGCAGCTGAAGGTCGATCCCGCCGGAGGCCTGTATCGACCGGTCGTATTCCGAACACATCTGTTCGGCGTCGGCGGCGTTGCCGTCGGGAACGTGAGTGTTCTCGGGCGCGATATTGACCTTTGAAAAGAAGTTTGAATCCATGAAATACCTGTAGCTGTTGGGGTCTGTTACCGGCAGCCCGAGGTACTCGTCAAGGTTGAAGGTCCTGACCTGTGAAAAATCAAGTCCGCCCTCTTCGTAAAGCGTGATAAGGCGGGCGTATGTTTCAAGCGGGGTCGCGCCTGTCGCGAGTCCGAGCACGCAGTCGGGCTTTTTTCTTATCAGCTCGGCGAAGATATCGGCAGCGAAAAAGGCGAGCTCCCGGGACGAGTCAAATATTCTGATATCCATTTGTTTACCTCCGTGACGTCGTCGGACATCTTAACATAAACCGGGAGTCTGAGTCAATAAGAGCCCCGCGGTATTGACAAAAATAATTGATTGGTATATAGTTCACATTTGACGCGCCGAAAAGCGTCGTCGGATCAAACCCATCAAAACGAAAGGAGGGCTGTCCTGTATGGACGACCCGGACCCTGCCGGTCTTTTCAGTGTTCTTTTATCCGCCGCCGCGGGGGGCGATATCTCTCTGCCGAGCGCTCTTGTGCGCATACTTATTCTGTTCCTGCTGATCCTGGTCAACGCCTTTTTCGCCATGAGCGAGATCGCGGTCATCTCGGTCAACGACGCGAAGATCCAAAAGCTCGCCGAAAACGGCGACAGGAAAGCTGCCAGGCTTTTACGGCTCATTTCCAACTCATCCGATTTTCTTTCCACTATCCAGATCGGCGTTACGCTTGCAGGCTTCCTCGCCTCGGCGGTGTCGTCGGCTTCATTCGCGCCGGCCCTTGCAAAAGCGATTAATACAAGGCTTCCGGACGTTTCATACGACCTTCTTTATTCCGTCTGCCTTGTCGTTATAACCATAATCACGTCGTATTTTTCGCTTGTTTTCGGTGAGCTCACGCCGAAAAAGATCGCGATGCACAACCCCGAGAAAATATCCTATCTCGTCTGCGGTGTCCTTCTGTTCTGTAAAAAGATCGCCAAGCCCTTTGTAAAGCTGCTTGCCGCCTCGACCAACGCGCTGTGCCGGCTCCTGGGCTTCGACCCGAACGCCGACGCCGAAAAGGTGACCGAGGAGGAGCTGCTGCTCATGCTCGACGCGGGCGAGGAATCGGGCGTTATCGAGAACTCGCAGAAAGAGATGATCAACAACATCTTCGAGTTCGACGATCTCGACGCGGGCGACATTATGACGCACCGGGTCGATATGACCGCGATCGACGTCGAGGACAGCATAGACGACGTCGTAAAGCTTGCGATAGAGGACGGTTTTTCACGCATACCCGCCTATGAGGAGGACCCGGACAATATCGTCGGCGTGATCTACGTCAAAGATCTTCTTAAATACGTCGGCGCCGATATGCCCCAGAACGTCGGTCTTCGTGATATCATGCGCGAGGCGTTTTACGTGCCGGAGTCCATCAAATGCGGCAAGCTTTTTTCACAGATGAGCGAAAACCACATACAGATGGCGGTCGTGGTAGACGAATACGGAGGCACTGCCGGCATACTGACGTTCGAGGATCTTGTTGAAGCCATAGTCGGCAATATCTCGGACGAGTACGACAGGGATTCCGACGAGATCTCAAAGATCAACGACAATACCTTTACCGTCGACGGTACGACCGATATCGACGAGATAGACGAGCTTCTGGGCGTTGAACTCCCTGAGGGTGACTACGACACCGTCGCCGGCTTCATTATTTCCCGTCTCGGCTATCTGCCCAAGGACGGCGATTTCGACAGGGTCGAGTACAAAAACCTTGTTTTCACTGTCCTGTCCGTTGATGAACGGCGTATCGATACAGTTAAGATAGAGATAATACCCGATACTCAGAGCGATCAGAAAAACGAGGACAAGACCTGAGGCGATACCGCGCAAACAGCGGCTCAAGGCCGGATCTGCGGAAATAACCGATAATAAAAAAGAACAGCTTCAAAAGCCTTTTGCAAGTGCTTTCGGAGCTGTTTTTTTTGTTGAACTTCGGTTTTTGCGTTTTCCTGCGAGTCGAACGCCTCCGTCGGCAGTCTCGGGCTTTTTACAGCCTTTCGAGAACTTCGGGACAGGCGGTGAGATCGTATTTTTTGTAGCCGTCGCTCGCGTCGAAGAACCACGCTCTCGCCGTTCGCCTCGCGTCGGAAACCATGACCGAATAGGTCCCGTCAATAAGGCACAGGGCGGCTTCGTTTTCGCAAGCTATGGATGAAAGCGGAGTTTCTTTTACGTGTCTGTCGAATTCGCTCCAGAACGCGCTCTCATAGTGCGGACAGTTGCAGTAGGGGATGAGTCCGAGCGCCGGGTAAAACATGAAATCGTCCTCGGGACCGCAGTCGTCAAAACCCTGCTCGAACCAGCACATGGAGCCGGATGAGGAGCCGAAGAGCACCTTCCCGTCTTCAAAAGCCCGCTTCAGGTATTTGTCCGCGCCGGTTTTTTTCCAGACGTCGGAAACGAACCTCAGATTGCCGCCGGGAACGTTGATGAGATCCGCGTTTTCGATCTTCTGACGGATGATCTCCTCCGTCATATATGCGTGAGTCAGATACAAAAGATCGACGTCGCAGCCCATTTTTGAAAAAACGGCGACAGAACTTCCGTCTGCGAAATCATAACCGGTAGTCGGTATCTGAAGGTAGTTGGGTCTGCTTTTTCCGGAAAGCTCCATTACGAAGCGCGCCAGCTTCCACGAGTCGTCCCCGCCGAAACCTCCTCCTATGGCTACTATCTTTCCCATTATGTATACCTCCGATGTTGTATGTTGATTTTGATTATAAACGAGGTTTTCAGACAGTCAATAAAAAAGTAATGGAATTTTTCAAAACAATGTTGTATAATTAAATTTGTATTAGTGTTTTCGGGGCTTGAGATGAAAAAACTTGAATCTGCAAGTCGATCTGGTGTTTTTCGGTATGGTCATTGTCGTGGCTTTAAGAATAATGTGGAGGTGACAGATCATGTATAAGATCCTTGTAACAGGCGGTGCAGGATATATCGGTTCCGTACTTACTCCGATGCTCTTGAAGCGC
>JAILDS010000143.1 GCA_024689165.1 Clostridia bacterium | reverse complement strand
CTGACGTGACCGATCTCAGCAGGAGCATTTTTGAAAATTCGAGGCCCGCGCCCCTCGTCTGCGCGCACAGGGGCTCGGCGTCCGGGAACATTCCCTGCAACACCCTCGCGGCCTTCGGCGCGGCGCTGATGCAGGGTGCGGATATGATAGAGCTCGACGTGTCGATCAGCGCGGACGGGCGTTATTACGTTTTCCACCCGGGCATGGAGAGCGCGTACCTGAAAACCGACAGGCTGCTGGACGAGCTCACGTCGGATGAGATCGGCGCCCTGCGCTTTTTCAACCCCGACGGCACGAGGACGCAGTTCGGCGTTTACACTCTCGAGGAGGCGTTCGCCTTCCTGCGGGGGAAGTGCTATATCAACGTCGACAAGTTCTGGACCGACGTGCCCGGTATAAGCCGTGTCATACGGGAATGCGGCGTCGAAAAGCAGGTCATCGTCAAGACGGGCACGTCCGACGAAGAGCTCGGCGAGGTCCTTGAATACGCGCCGGATTTCATGTTCATGCCCATCGTCCGCGGCAAGGACGACGTGACGGACAGGCTTGTCTCGGAGGGCGTCAACTGTATCGGCGCGGAAGTGCTCTTCGAAACACAGGACGAGGACTGCTGCTCGCCGGAATATATTCGTAAAATGCACGGCTGCGGCAGGATACTTTTCGTAAACGCCGAGGTCTACGATATCACCGCAGTGATATCCGCAGGCCTCACGGACGACGCGTCGATCACGCAGGGCCCGCAGAAGGGCTGGGGCAGGCTCGCGGACATGGGCTTCGACGTGATTCAGACGGACTGGACGGGGCTGCTCAAGGGCTTCCTTGCCGCCCGCTCCGCCCGGCGCGGGATATAAACGGCGGCTTTCGCCGAATCATAAAAAAACGGGGGACAACATGAAAAAAACGGCTGCTGCGATCATCTCGATCCTTTTGCTGGTCACCTTTGCCCTGCCCGCGTTCGCGGCGCAGGAAGACGGGACCTTCGGCGCGTATAAACACGTCTTCATCATCGGCGTGGACGGCGCGGGCGGCTTTTTCAGACAGGCCGACACGCCGGAATTCGACCGCATCTTCGCCTCGGGCGCCGTCGATTATGCCGCGAGCGCGGAGACGGTCACCATCAGCGCGGAAAACTGGGGCGCAATCCTCTGCGGCGTCTCCAGTATGGCGCACGGCCTTGACAACGGCAGGGTGGCTGCCGAAGAGCGCAGCGGGGACGTGCAGTACCCCTCCGTGTTCTCGCTGGCGCGAAAGGCCTTCCCCGACGCGGAGCTTGCCTCCTTCGTCAACTGGGAGCCCATCAACCACGGCATCATCGAATCGGATATCGGCGTTATCAAGGAAACGCGCGACACCGACGAGGAGGTCGCCGACGCCATCTGCGATTACTTCAACGGCGGCGGGGCCCCGACGGTATTTTTCGTTCAGCTGGACAGCGTCGACGGCGCGGGCCATACTTACGGCTGTGAATCCGAAGAATATATGTCACAGATCTCCGTTGTGGACGGCCTTCTCGGCCGCATATATGATTCGATCTGCGCCAACGGGCTGATGGAAGACGGCCTGTTCATCGTCGTCTCGGACCACGGCCACACCCCGGAGGGCGGCCACGGCGGCACCTCGGTCACAGAAAGCGAAGTGACCGTCGCGGTCGCAGGCAAAACGGCGGACGGGAGCGGCGCGCTTGAAGACGACGTCCGCAACCGTGACGTCGCCGCCATCACGCTGTACGCGCTCGGTATCGACCGTCCCGCGAATATGACGGCGCACATCCCCGCCGGGCTGTTTCTGAACGTCCCCGGTGAAAAGCGCAGTATCGGCAGCGACCCGCGCGAGGTGATCTCCGCCCGTCTGCCCTTCCTTGCGCCCGTCTCCTGGAAAGACTTCGGCACGACGCTTTATTTCGCTTCCCTTGCCTGCGGGCTTGCTGTCCTTCTGCTTGCGGCAGTTGCCGCCGTCTTCGCCGCCAGAAAGAAGCGCGGCGGATTCGGTTTGCTCACGTTCCTGCTCGTGCCGGCAGCCGCCGTCGTCGGCACGTACGCGTCCCGTCTGTTCGTGATATGGGACAACCTTCCGCTGTACGGATGCGTCGACGCGGTGTTCCTTCTGAGCGTGGCAGGCCTGGTCATGGCCGCCGCGTACGCGAAAAACGGCTTTGCCTTCCCGCGGGGCAAACGCATGGCGGGCACGGTGATCCTGTCGCTCTTCCTCGCGGCTGCGCCCTATGAGATCGTGGTGCTTGCCGTCAATACGCTCATCTATCACGGCACGCGGCCGACGTTCTCCATCACCGTTTCCGCATTCGTGCAGATGGCGGTCGCTCTGGCGGCGCTGATCGTTATCCTCGCGCGCCTGAGACGCGATCCCGGAAAAAAAGCGTAAAAAAACGGCGGGACGAACAATAAAACCTGTATTGGAGACGTTAATATGCCAAACACACCTAACAACAGACCTGCGGGTCGGCAGCGCGTCGGCGGCGGCGCGGGACAGAGCGTCGGGACGCACGGGCACGGGCTGGGCACGGGCCCCGTCGGCAAAAGGGACGGCTACTCTCAGCGGCAGGGCGGCCCCTCAGGGGGCCCTCAGCGCCCCTACGGCGGCGGAAACCGTTCCTCCGGCGGCGGAGGACGCGGCAAGCTCATCATCGGCATCATAATAGCGCTCGTCGTGCTCGTCGGCGGCGGAGGCGGGCTTTCCGGGCTTCTCGGCGGCGGCGACGGCGGGAACGAATACGCCGCCACGGTCACCCATTATCAGCAGCAGAACAGCGGCGGAAGCGGCGTCGGCAGCCTGCTCTCGGGCCTTCTCGGGGGCAGCGGCGGTTTTTCCGGCAACAGCTCCTACGACGTCGGCTGGGACGGCTCGGACAACACGGGCAGGCTGAACACTTCGGTCGATCCCGCCTCCCGCGCAAAAAGGCTCGCTCTTAAGGGCGACGGCACGGATACCGTGACGGTCATGGTCTACCTGTGCGGCACGGACCTTGAGTCCCGCAGCGGCATGGCGACCAACGACCTCAAGGAGATGGCCGCGGCCACGCTCTCGGACAGGGTCAACGTCATCGTCTACACGGGCGGCTGCAGGCAGTGGAAGATAAACGGCATCTCCAACTCCGCCAACCAGATATATCAGGTGCAGAAGAACGGCCAGCTCAAGCTGCTCGAAAAGGACCGCGGCAGCGCCGCCATGACCAGGCCCGACACGCTGAGCGACTTTATAAGCTACTGCACGAAGAATTTCCCCGCCGACAGGAACGAGCTCGTCATGTGGGACCACGGCGGCGGCACGGTCTCCGGCTTCGGCTACGACGAGCGCGTGAAGAATTCGGGCTCCATGACGCTTCCGCAGATAGCGGCGGCGCTGAAAAAGGCGGGCGCGGCCTTCGACTTCATCGGCTTCGACGCCTGTCTGATGGGCACGCTCGAGACCGCGATGGTGCTCGACCCCTGGGCGGACTATCTGCTCGCCAGCGAGGAGACGGAGCCGGGCATCGGCTGGTATTATACGAACTGGCTCACCGCCCTGAGCTCGGACACGGCGATACCCACCACGGAGCTCGCCAAAAAGATAATCGACGACTTCGTCTCGGTCTGCGCCCAGAAATGCCCGGGGCAGAAGGCGACGCTCTCCCTCGTCGACCTCTCTGAGCTCTCAGCCACGGTGGGGGACAGGCTCTCCGATTTCTCCGACGCGACGGCGCGGCAGATAAGCGGCAGCGGCTACTCCGCCGTTTCGAAGGCGCGCGGCGACACCAAGGAATTCGGCGGCTCCAACAAGATAGACCAGATCGACCTCGTGCATCTGGCGATGAACCTCGACACTCCCGAGAGCAGGGCGCTTGCAGAAACGCTCCTGTCCGCGGTGAAATACAACCGTACCTCCTCCGCCGTCAGCAACGCCTACGGTATCTCGGCGTATTTCCCCTACCGCGCGGCGGGCAAGGTCAACAGCGCCGTGAAGCAGCTCGACGCCATCGGCTTTGACAAGGGCTATACCGACTGCGTTAAGAAGTTCGCCTCCCTCGAGGTCACGGGCCAGGCGGCGGGCGGCGGCAGCGTCAGCCCCTTCGGCTCCCTGTTCGGCCAGCTCTCCGGCGGCTCCGCGTCCTCGGCGGGCAGCGTGACGGATATCGTCGGCTCGCTCATAGGCGGCGGGAGCGGTTCGTCGGGCTTCGACCTCGCGGGGCTTCTCGGCGGCGCGGACGTCTTCGACAGGAGCATTCCCGAAAGCGAACTCATCGACGTCGTCGAGAGCAACATGATAGACAATAACGCTCTCGTGTGGACCTACGAGGGCGGAACGCGCGTGCTGAAACTCACCGAGGAACAGTGGGCGCAGGTCGCCGACCTGCAGCTCAACGTCTTCCTCGACGACGGAGCGGGCTATATCGACCTCGGGCTCGACAACATTTTCAACTGGACTCAGGACGGCGACCTCATCGGCGAATACGACGGCATGTGGGTCGCCCTCAACGAACGCCCCGTGGCCTATTACTACACCGGCTGCGCGGTCGAAAACGGCTCGACCGTCACCGACGGCCGCGTGCCCGTGCTGCTCAACGGCGACCGCGCGGAGCTGCTCGTCCGCTTCGACGACGGCGGCGGGCGCATAGTCGGCGCAAGGTTCATCTACGCCGACGGCGAGACGGAGACCGTCGCCAAATCCTTTACCGAGCTGCAGTCGGGCGACGTGATACAGCCCGTCTGCGACCGCTACGACTATGAGGGCAATTTCGTGGACGCCTATATGCTGGGCGGCGAGATCGTGTACGACGGGAACGTAACAGTCTCCGACGTGGTCCTCGACCCCGACGACGGCGAGCCCGTCGCGTCCTACGTGCTGACCGACCGCTTCGCCATGGAGCACTGGACCCCCGCGATAGGGTAAGAGGTGGAAACAAGAAAACGCGCCAGCTGCCCGAAAGGGCGGCCGGCGTCTTTGTCCGCGGTGAAAAAGCCTGACGCTTTTTGTTTAATCCGTCTTTTCGACTGCTTCGAGAAGAGAGGGGATATCGTTCATCACCGTATCGTAGACCACGGAAATGTCAACATGACCGTATTCGTGAACGATACGGTTCCTCATGCCTCTGATCGCCCGCCACGGCACGTCGGGATGCGCTTCCCTGAAACCGTCCGTCAGCTTCGCCGCATTTTCGGAGATCTGTATCATCCGGAACATAACGGAATCCTGCAGGACTTCGTCCCGTCCGAATTCCTCTTTCGTAACGCCGTCGGTATGAGTGATGATGAAGGAAAGGTCTGTTATGAGTTTGGAAACGTA
>JAILDS010000125.1 GCA_024689165.1 Clostridia bacterium | reverse complement strand
TGGGAAACAACGACGGCAAGCATGAGAGCCTGTCTGAGCAGACGGAAAACAAGCCCGTCCTCCCGCGACGGTCGTATGTCGATAAGGAACAGCAGCGGAGCGCCGTAAGTCGTCGTCAGCGCAATCTTCTGAAAAAATCCTGCGCTGTCGGCGCTGTCGTAAAAAAACGCCGTTCCGACGCAGCATGCAGCGAGAGCAAAGCAAGAGACCGTCTTGTTCACGCCGAAAAGGCAGAGCGCGAAAACCAGAAGGAACACGGCGCACTCGGCGATAAAAGCCGGGGTATCGATCCACGTGTCGATCTCTGTCCTGTAGAAGACCCAGCGGGAAGCGAAAAGCAGCGCGAGAGCCGCAAGGATGAGCGCCTTGCGTTTCGTTGAAATACTCATGATCCCTCCTGCTCCTTCGTTTCAACATTCAGGTCGTACTTTCTGATAACGGACGGGAAGAAGTGCGAGTACATAAAAACTGAGGTGAACTCGCGCATGGCGGCGAACCCGTTGACAAAAAAGCTTATCACGCCCTTCATCGAGATCGATGACAGCCCGCTGACTATCGTATCTATCGCGAACTCGAATTTCTTGTCGGACTTGACTGCCTGCTTATCAGTAAAAGCCTTCCATGTGAACCAGCTTTTTATGACCCGCAGGTCCCGGGAGGGAACCGCCGAAAGGTTCTGGCCGACCGATTCCGTGGCGATGAGCCTTGACAGCTCCCGCAGGTCCTTAGGCGGAGTGTACGCCCCGGAGGCGACGACCTCGTTGTAGAATTCCGTTCCCGGAAGAGGCGTGAATAGCGAAAGGGGGATAAGCGACGTTTTAAGGGAATTGATCATATGAACCGTGTCGCGTATCTGCTCCTCGGTCTCCCCGGGATAGCCGACGATGAAGGTCGCGACCGGGGTTATGCCGATTCTGTCGGTGATCTCGATGGTCTGCCTGACAATATCGTAATTGATGTGTTTATGGATCCTTTTCTGCATCTCCTTATTGCCGGTCTCGACCCCGAAGAGCGCCCACCGGCAGCCGGAATCGTACAAAAGCTGCAGCTCCTCCTCACGGCAGATGCCGATCCTGAGCTGGATCCCGAACTGGACGTCTATATTCTCCCTTTTGAGCGTTTCGCAGAACTCGACGACGTCGCTGCGCTTCAGACAGAAGACCTCGTCCGAAAAATAAATGCCGTCTATGCCGTATTTTTCGCTGAGCTCCTTCATTTCGGCGACGACGTATCCCGTCGGGCGTTTTCTGAAAGTGCTTTTGTGGAATTTCGTGTTGGCGCAGAACGCGCAGTTGCCCGGGCAGCCCTTCGCGGAATACAGATAGACCATCTTTTTGCAGCCGAGGTACCTCTGGGCGTATTTTTCCATCTGCAGGAGCGAAAAATCCAGCCTGCCGAACTCCGCAAGGTCGGCGAAGGGGCGCTCTCCGGTAAAAACGAGCTCTCCGTTGCCGTCGAGGTAAATCAGCCCGCGGATATCCGTGAGCGGGGTCTTCTTTTCAAGAGCTTCGGCGATCTCGAGCCAGGTATACTCTCCCTCGCCGTATGAAACGAAGTCGACGTATTCGCTTGAAAGCGACAGCTCCGGCTGCATGGAGGACATCTGGCCGCCCCAGACGACCGGAACGCCGTTCTCCTTGCCGATCCTCGATATTTTCAGAGCGTCCTTTATTCCCCTTGCAGACATCACCGAAATGCCCACCGCGTCGGGCCGGAAAGAGTCGAAAAGCTTTTTGAGGTCGATGCGTTCTATGTTCCTGTCGGCGATCTTAACCTCGTGCCCGTTCTTTTTAAGAAATGATCCAATGGCAAGCAGACCGAGCGGGTTTGAGATCGCTCGGTTGTAATACCCTGTGGATGGGAAAAAGAACAGGAACCTCATTCCGTTTCACGAAAGACGCCGGTTCGCGTAAAGCAGGTCGTCGGGAGTGTTCACGTTTATCTCCTCCTCCGCGACAAGGAACCCGAGAGCGGTCTTCCCGCATCCGATAAGCATATTGATGAGATCACACAGGTCGTTGGGCTCGTTCTTTTCGGGGTCGTAGCAGTCGCGCAGGAGCTGAATGCAGGGGGCGGAAAAATAACAAAAACCCGTCCCTTTCAGGTCGTTCGTGACGGTACGCGGCTTTTCGACGCAGCCGAGCACGCGCCCGTCGGCGCTGAGCTCAAGCGAATAATTTCGTTTTATCTTATCCTCGGAATCTACGGTATAACCTACCGCCAGATCCGTCTGCGAAAACAGCTCCGGGGCAGACCCGGACAGATTTGGCGAAATGAATATCTCATCGCTGAGCTGGAGGACGACGTCGTCGGAAACGGCGGCGCAGCCGGCGAGGATAGAACTGACGAGTCCCGTTGGCTCGTCCTGAACGACGTACTCGATCCGGACTTTTCCGTAGGAAGTTCCCAGAGCGTCGGCGATCTGCGCGCCGCTTCTGCGGATAACGACGACCGCCCTGTCCAGCCCCATAAGGGCGATGTTGTCCAGAGAGTATGCGATCAGGGGTTTGCCCGCTGCGGGAACGAGAGGTTTGCACAGAGAATCTCCGGTGCCGGATGACAGTCTCGAACCCTTGCCAGCCGCAAGAATCAGGCCGGTCACCGCTCCACCCCCGTTCGTAATAATTCTCCGAGGAATACCGAATAATCCTCCGACCGCTTAAAGCTTCCGGCTTTTTCGATAAGGAATATCCCGGTTTCGATTATAATGCGTTCCGCACGGGCTCTTTCGGTACCGCCGAGGAGCCCGAATTCCGGTATTTTCGCGATACCGACCGTCCTGCGAAGGCACTCGACGCCCGCGAAGCCCGCCGTGTCGGATATTACGGAAGCGACGAA
>JAILDS010000109.1 GCA_024689165.1 Clostridia bacterium | reverse complement strand
TGCACTTTTTTCTCTTTTCACCCTTGCTTTTTCTGCCGGACGGTGATAAAATGACTGTATCGATAACTTATTAAGAGAGGTGTCAGATTTGGAACAGCTCACCGACAGCTTTGACAAGATCCTTGAAGATATCCAGAACAGAACGCACCTGTTCGCCGGTTTCGACTGGGCCAACTGGGGCAAAGCGATATCCAACATCATCTACACGTTTTACGACGTGATTGCCTGGTTCAAAAAGACCTGGTAAGGAGGGGCTACAATGGCAGGCGACTATTCTCTTGATTCTCTGCTCGCAAGGATCATCGCTCTGATTACGGCGTTCTTCAACTTCATTCAGTCCAACTTCAGGGCCGATCAGGCAGACATAAAAGGCACCGCCGCAAGAGCTATTTTCGGCTGAGTCCCGGCGGAATAATACACACCCTGCCGTAAGACGGGGTGCTTGGTTTTCTACTTAAACAAGGCAATCAGCCCCGGACGGCTGCATTAATAAACGGCTCCCCTGAGGGGGAGCCGTATGCTTTGTTTGTATGATATCCGACCGGTCAACTCAGATGAGGCCCTGAGCGAGCATGGCGTTGGCGACCTTCTTGAAGCCCGCGATGTCGGCGCCGGCGACAAGGTTGTAACCGAAGCCGTATTCCTCGGCAGCCTCCTCGGAGTTCTTGTAGATATTGACCATGATGTCGCGCAGCATATTGTCGACCTTTTCGGCGGTCCAGGAATAACGAAGGGCGTTCTGGCTCATCTCCAGTCCGCTGACGGCAACGCCGCCGGCGTTCGCAGCCTTTGCGGGACCTACGCCGCGGATTGCTTTGAGCAGGTAGTCCTGAGCGGCGTTGGTGGCGGGCATATTCGCGCACTCGACAAAGTACTGGCAGCCGCCGTCGACGATCTTCTTCGCATCCTCAAGATTGACCTCGTTCTGGGTGGCGCAGGGCATAACGACGTCCGCCGCAACTCCCCAGGGCTTCTCGCCGGGATGGAACTCGGCTCCGAACTTCGAAGCGTAGTCCGCAAGCTTGCCCTTGCCGGAGACGCGCATGTTATAAATATAGTCGACCTTCTCCTCCGTGCCGATGCCGTTGGGGTCGTAAACGTATCCGTCCCTGCCGGAGATGGTCTGAACGATCGCGCCGCTGCCCAGGAGCTTCTTGCAGACGCCCCACGTGACGTTGCCGTAGCCGGACAGAGTGACCTTTTTGCCCTCGAAGGTGTCGCCGAAATGCTTGAGCATCTCCTCGGCATAGTATACGGCGCCGTAGCCCGTAGCCTCGGGACGGATAAGGGAGCCGCCGAACTCGGGGCCCTTGCCCGTAAGAACGCCGTTGTTGAACTGGCCGGTGATGCGCTTGTACATACCGTACAGATAGCCGATCTCTCTGCCGCCTACGCCGATATCGCCGGCGGGAACGTCAAGGGACGGGCCGATATGGCGGTAGAGCTCGAGCATGAAGCTCTGGCAGAAACGCATGATCTCTCCGTCCGATTTACCGTGGGGGTCGAAATCCGCTCCGCCCTTCGCGCCGCCTATGGGAAGCCCGGTAAGGCTGTTTTTGAAGATCTGCTCGAAGGCAAGGAACTTCATGATGCCGATATAAACGGAAGGATGGAAGCGGAGACCGCCCTTGAAAGGACCTATGGCGGAGGAGAACTGTACGCGGTAGCCTCTGTTGACCTGCACTTTACCCGCGTCGTCCACCCACGGAATGCGGAAGATGACCACGCGCTCCGGCTCGGTAAGACGCTCAAGGAGCCCGGCTTTTTCATACTTCGGGTCGGAATCGACTACAGGGGCGATGGAATGGAGGACGCTCTCGCACGCCTGGATAAACTCTGTCTGCGCGGAGTTCTTCGTCTTTACGATGTCAAGTACCCGTTCTACGTAATCGCTCATTTAAAAACATCCTTTCTGCTTGTGAGAAATAGCTGTTCCGAACGGGGGAAGACTGTGCGGAGCCCGCGAGTCCGCCCGAAACACATCAACGCTTTACCACGCTAATACGGGAATTATAATACAGCTTCGCGCAAAATCAAGTGCGCGCGCACGTTTTTTTCTTATTTTTGTTAACATAAACAAAACAAAAATGCGCAAAAAACCCGTTTTAGGTAATTTTTAAAAGCATGGAAAAACCGCCGTCGGAACCGACGGCGGCTGCCGTTTCGTGCCGAAAAAAAGACTCAGATATCGAGGCTTTCCTGCCACTCGTAAGAGACCGGGCATTCGGTCGTTCTCTGGTCCTCACCGAAGAGAAGGCCCTTGATGTAGAGTATCAGCTCATAAAAGAACCCGAGATACTGCCTGATAAGAGAAAGAATATCCATAAAGACACCTCGCTTTCATTTGGCGTTATCCTACCACAATAAAAAAAGATTTGCAAGCGGTAAACGGAATTTGTAGAGTTTTTTTAATAATTTGAGCGTTCAGCGGCTTTCCGGGATCACGATGACCCCCGAGAAGGAATCGCCCATAAGCGAGAAAAGGCGTTCGTTCAGGCCATCGTCGTCGCCGGTCATGACTATCAGTTTCTCCCCCGTTTCGAGACGAACGCGGGAAAGAACCTCTGTCGCGTCGGCAAGGAAAGAAAACGGAACGGAGGCCGGGTCTTCGAACACCTTGCCGCCGAGCGTGAAGTTTTTGCTCTGACGGGAAAGCCGCAGATCGACGGCGACTGCGGAGCATGCCGTCGAGAACATATTGCCCGTCCCGTAAACGGTATTCTCGCCGCCGGCTACGTCTTTAAGCTCGAGCTCCAATATTAGCTCGCTCGACCCGGCGGCGGTTCTGAGCTCCGTCAGGAATGACCGCAGTACCTCGTTCAGGTCGGAAAAAGAGTCCGTATTGCCGGAGGCGATCCCTTCTGCGGCAGGCAGACGAAAATCGGAAAGGATTATCTTCTCGAAGCCCATAGCCGCTATCTCCCGTACGAGAACGGCAATGTAGCTTCTGACCTTATAGCTGTACGGGTCAAGCCAGCCGAAGCCCTCCGCGTCGGTATATACGCCGCCCCCGAAAGCAAGGATCGCGCCGCCGGAAATGTAAGCCGAACCGAGAGAATCGCGCAGACATGAGATCCTCGCGACAGGGCTCACTCCGCTCTCCCTGAGCAGTCTTGCGGCATCTGCGGCGTTTCTCGGGGCGTCCCCCCATGCGTTAGAGCTCGCCGCCGCGGAGGCGTTCGAACGGTAATACAGCCTGCCGTCGGGCGTTTTGAGGTCGGTCATGACGGCGTTCGCCCCGAGCTCAACTGCTTTTTTCGCGGCGGAAACCGGCGAGGCGCAAATCTCCTCCATACCGATAAAGCACGCCCGCAGTTCGGCAGCCGGAGCGTAAGCCCCGCTGTCACGTGCCTCTTCGCCCGTCTCTTCTTCGACAGGGGCGTTGACTATATCTTTGAGCGATCGCGTGACCGTGAACGAGACGCAAAAAACCATGACCACGGCAACAACGGCAGCCGCGGCCTTCAGGACGCGCTTTCTTTTTGTCTCGGAATCCGCGTTGATGCGATAACCTTCGAGATTGACTACTTTGTCCGGATACTCTTCAAAAAACCCCGTCGCAGCGCGGGACGTGGATACATGGGGCGATTTTTTCGAGGATCTGTTTTTTTTCATGATTCACGCAAAATCAGGCTGACCCTGTTTGGGCAGAACGGGCCGTACGGTCGTCACGCGCCGCGCAGTCGTGCGATAGAGGCGCTCATGTCTTCCGCTCCGAACAGGAAGCTGCCTGCGACGAGGACGTCGATCCCTGCGGCGACCGCGCGCGGCGCCGTCGTTCTGTCGATCCCCCCGTCGATCTCGAGCAGAGGAGAAAAACCGTTTGCGGAGCAGTATTCTTTCAGCGTTTTCGCTTTTTCTTCGGTCTCGGGCTTGTATTTCTGGCCGCCGAAGCCCGGTTCGACGCTCATAAGCAGGACCATATCGCAGAGCCCGAGCAGACCGAAGCATTCCGAAACGGGCGTCCCCGGTTTGAGCGCAAGCCCGCTCTTAGCGCCGGAGTCTTTTATTGCCCGCAGAGTTTCGGCGGGGTCGTCGCAGCTTTCGATATGGAAAGATATAACGTCCGCGCCAGCGTCGCGGACGGATTTTACGAAATCAAGCGGGTGGCTGACCATCAGATGTACGTCAAAGGGGAGAGTCGTCCATCTGCGGTATTTTTTTATTACGGGAGCGCCGAAGGTCAGGTTCGGGACAAAATGCCCGTCCATGACGTCGACGTGGATCCAGTCCGCTCCCGCCCTTTCGCAGCGGGCGATCTCCTCCCCCGCTACGGAAAAATCACAGGAAAGGATAGAAGGCGCTATGAGCGTCATCACAGCACCTCGATAAGCGCGAGCGCCGCGTCGGCAAGACCGGTCGAAAGCGTCAGCGTGCTGTCGGTATACTTCTCGGAAGCCTTCTCGCCCGCGTCGTCGGATATCCTGCGCACGGCGACATACGGCACGCCGAGGCGCTTGAGGGTCCACGCCTGAGCGCCCGTCTCCATATCGAAGCAGCTGATGCCGAACAGCTCTCTGTAGCGTTCCTTTACGGCGTTGTCCGCAAGGAAAAAGTCGCCGCTGCCCATGGCGCCGGACCGTCCGCCCGTAAGCTTGACCGCTTTTGCGAGCAGATCCTCAGGGGCTTCGGTCAGACTGAAGGTATCGGGCTTTTCGCCGGGAGCCTTACCTAAGGGGCTCAGGTCAAAATCACACTCTATGTAGCTCGACCCCGCAACGAAGTCGCCCTTTGAAAATCCGCAGACACAGCCCGAATGGCCTACGTTTATCGCCGCGTCGGGCCCGAAGGCGGCAACTGCGAGCGCAGCGGCGCTTGCGGCCGCCGTCTTCCCGATAAGCGTGCGTATCGCGAGGACTTCCTTTTCGCCGGCGGAGAATCTGAGAGAATCCAGACCGAAAAACGACCCGGCAACGGGATGATAAGCGGCCGCTTTCCCCTCAAGGGGCTCGAACTCGCACCTGTCGGCAATGAACAAAGCTATTTTCATGATATCTCTACCTCCGTGCTTTCTTCTTCATACGTTATACCGCTCTCCAGACCGAGCGCTATCCGAAGGATCAGTCTCGCGTCCTCGGCGGTCACTTCGCCGTCCGCGTCCGCGTCCGCCTGGAAGCCGTTGAAAAGGTCTTCCTCGTCAAGGCCTATCGCCAGCCGGAGCGCCGACCTCGCGTCCGCGCTCGTCACCTCTCCGTCGCGGAACGGGTCGCATACAGCGAACACGGGCGAGACCTCGCGTATCACCGCGCCGCACTTCCCGCAGCGGCACTCGCGCTCCCACGTCCCGTTTTTCTCGGGCAGTCTGGTAAAATCCCAGCGGTCGAGTGCGTGGGCGCACACCGAACGCCTGACCGAACCGGAGCCGCCGTCGTTAAGACCGCCTATCGCGGCGGAATAGTCGAAATAGCAGTGCGAAACGTCGAGCGGGCCGTTAAAACCGCTGAGCCTGCCGTTGGCGGTATACTGCCACATCTGATAATCGCCCTTATAAGGACAGACGGACATATACGCGGCCGTCCACATGGAACGGTTCTCGAGGCAGGAGGGATCGAGCAGGTCCCTGACAAAGGCCGCGTTTGTATAGATGCCGGTGAAATACCCGTGTTCCTCGAGCCGGGAACAGAAGGACTCGACGACGGTGGTGCAGGCCTCCTTACCGGCGACTACGTGCAGGGACGTAGGGCTCGCGATCATGTCCTCGATATCGATGAAGATCGGCCAGTCGAGCACCGCGCCGCTGTCCTCAAGGAGCTTGAGCGCGTAATCCGCCTCCTCTTCGGCGCCTTTCTTCGTGGCCGCAGAAGAAAAGAAGTACGCGCCGACCTTGATACCCGCGGCTACCGCGCCGAGATAATGCGCGTAAAACTCGGTATCCTCATACAGAGAGGCGTCGGGCGAATTGTAATAGCGCCCGCCGAGCCGGATTATGGCGCCCTTCACCCCCGCCGCAGCGAGCTCGGACCAGTCGATCTCTCTTTCGGGCTGAAAGCGCGAAACGTCGACGACCAGCCAGTCGACTTTTTTAGTCGGGTCGGAATAGTCGATATATTTGGGTTTTTCGGGCGTTTCGACGCTCTCATCCTCTCCGTCGAACACCTCGGAATAGCTGAAGTAGGAGACGTAATCGAGACAGACCCAGCCTTCCATGCCGTTATAAAACGTCAGACCTCTGTCGCCGGCGACCCTTTTGATCGTCAGCTCAGTTCCCTCGGGAACGACCACCCTCGCGCCGGAGGCGTCTATGGCGATGGGGCTGTCCTCTTTCTCTGCGGTCCTGAAATTGACCGCGGCGGTAGTGACGACCGTTCCGCTGACGTAAGCGCACTCTTCAAGAGCCCTCGTACCGCTGAGGCGTATTACACCGAAGCACGAGAGAGCTACCGCCAGGCTCAGCAGAACGGCAAAAAAGCCGCGAAAACGGATACGTTTCATATCATTCCCAATAAACACTTGCTGCAAATATTTCGCTCACAGCGACCAGCGGTAATCCGACTCGATAAAATCCGCGCCGAGCATCAGGGCGTAGGCGACGGTCTCTCTGGTGTCGGCTGTCCACACCGCGAAACGGCAGCCCGCCCTGTGGCATTTTGAAACTACGGTCGGGAAGATGTCCTGAAGCCTCATGTCGAGGTCGAAGCCGAGCTCGACAGCCTCGGCGGTCTCGTCGGTATATCCGCCGCAGCAGAACATCAGGGGCAGGTCCGGGTATTTTTCTCTGAGTTTTTTGAGATTGTCGAGCTGCATGGACTGGATGGAGGCTTTTTCGAAGGTATAGAGCTCCTCGACCGTCTCTACTATCTCTGCAAGGGCGGAGTCGGGATAGCAGTCCTTCAGTTCGATAAAGCAGAACATATCGTGCGACGCCATTATCTCGACGAACTCTGCGAAGGTGCAGGCATAAAGGACAGTATCGGTGAATTCGTTATAAAGGGGCTTTGCCGTGAGCTCTTCATAGGTGTGCTCCGCGACCTCGAGCGACGTTCCGTCCTCATAAAGGTACGAACCGGCGTGAGAGAGCATGAGCGTGCCGTCCGCGGCGACGCGGACGTCGGTCTCACAGCCGCCGAAGCCGACCTCGGCGGCTTTTTCAAACGACTCGGTCGTATTCTCAAGATATTCGGAACAGTAACCCCTGTGCCCGATGAAAACGACCTCGGAAGCGCGGCCGTCAAAAAAACCGAGGTTGGCGATAAGGAGAGCGAAAACAGAGATCAGCGAGACAAGCGAGTGATACGGATTGCTTATTTTCAAACTTTCATCTCCTTTTTCGGTTCCCTTTCGTGGATTTTACCACCTGATGGAAAGATTTACAACACATTTTAAAAATAAATCGGGAAGAAACAGCCTTTCCGGTTATTGAAATAACTTTCTGTGGGTGCTACAATACCGGAAAACGACTTTCGGAGGACGGTATGCTCACATACGCAGTGTGCTTCGGCGCTGTTGCGGTCGAAACGATCTTCTGCCCGCTCTTTCTCAAAGCTCAGCTCCCGGGCAAAAGCCTGAAGAGCCTGCTTTACAAAATGGTGACCTCCACGGGCTTTCTCGCGATAGCGGCCGCGGCTTATTTTTCCGGCTCCCGCAGCGATTTTGCCCTGCTGATGCTCTGCGGAGCCGCGCTGAGCTGGCTGGGCGACCTTTTTTTGCACCTTAAACGGCCCAAGGTCATGTTCGGCGTGGGCTTTCTGGCGTTTTTGTCCGGGCACATACTGTTCACGATCGCGTACCAGAAGCAGATCGCCGTGTTCCGTCCGGATTCTCCGGCGTTCATATGGCAGGAGATACTGTGCGTTCTGCTCCTGTTCTGCGGCGCCGTCGCTTTCGTCCTCATAAGCAAGCTGAAGCTGTCCGCCCTCTTCGCCTGCGCGTTCGCCGTATACGCGCTGTTCATCCTGACGATGGCGGTCAAGGCGGCAAGGCTCGGCGCGCTCGCCCTGAGCCTGCCGAACGGAGAGGTCGCCGCGACTCTTCTCGCTTCGGGCGGCTTTCTGTTCGTCTGCTCGGATTTTTCACTCGGCGTGATCCTCGCAGACGAAAAAACGGCGAAAAGCTTCCCGTTCAAGATATTCAATATCATAACGTATTATCTGAGCGAGACCTTCCTCGCGCTGTCGATCTTCTTTTTCTGATTTTGGAAGAAATGTTAAGAAAAAAACAAATTCTATCCAACCGCTTGATTTATTCCGAGCAGCGGATTATAATGACCCCAGTCGCAGTCTCACGGAGGTGAAATTAATGAATTACTCCAATTTCTGGGAGCAGCTTCTCGCGATAATCACTTATATCGGTTCTCTTATCACCGTACTTCTTGAAAGAGTCGGTTTCTCGCTGAAATAACCGGCAGGATCGAACGACTCCGATCAGCCCCGTTCAATACGGGGCAGTTTGTGTTTTACATCGAGGATAATCAATGATACTCTGCATCGACATAGGCAACACCAATATCGCCCTCGGCGTATACGGCGAAGACGGCATCGTCTGCCGCGCCAGGCTCGCTACCGCGCGGGAGCGGACGAGCGACCAGTATACCGCCGAGCTCTGCGCTCTTTTCAACCTCAAATCCGTAAGTCTGTCCGAGCTTGACGGAGTCATCATAGGCTCCGTCGTGCCCGAACTGACGGACGTTATAAAAAGAACGGCGAAGGCCCTGACGGGAGTCGACGCTCTTACCGTAGGCCCGGGTCTGAAGGGCGGTATGCGGATAAAGACCGACGACCCCGCGGAGCTCGGCGCCGACCTTTACGCCGGCGCCATTGCCGCCGCGGCGAAATACCCTCTGCCGTGCCTTATAATCGACCTCGGCACCGCTACGAAGATCAGCGTCGTGAATGAAAACGGCGAATTCGACGGATGCGCGATAGCCGCGGGCGTAAAAATGTCGCTCAGGTCCCTTGCCGGAGGGACCTCGCAGCTCCCGGCGATAGACCTTACGAAAAAACCTATCCTTCCTTACGGCAAAAACACGACCGACTCGATGCTCGCGGGCATCGTGGGCGGCACGGCGTGCATGATCGACGGACTTTGTGAAAAGATCGTTTCGGGGCTTTCCGGCGGCTCGCCCTCTATTGTCGCGACGGGCGGGCAATGCAGGAGCGTCCTTCCGCATCTGCACTGCAAACCCCTCTACGACCCGGACCTCGTCCTCGACGGTCTTCATATCATCTATCTCAAGAACAGGAAATAAAAAATGTTTGAAGAAAAAGCAGGTTTCCTCGGCGCCGGGAACATGGGCGCACCGATACTTACCGCATGCGTTGAAAGGGACATTTTCGCACCCGGCAGCGTTTTCGTCTTCGACCCCGACAAATCGAAAACCGAACCCCTTCGCGATACGTTCGGCATCAACGTCTGCAGCAGCGCGGAGGAACTCGCCGAAAGCTGCGGTGTTCTCGTGCTGTGCGTCAAACCGCAGGCCTTCGGCTCGGCGCTCCCTCCGCTTGCCGATATCGTCCGCAGAAACGGGACCTTCGTGATCTCAATCGCCGCGGGAAAAACGACCGGGACGGTCAGCGGCCTGCTCGGCGGCGTGCCCGTCGGAAGGCTTTTTCCGAACCTTAACGCAAAGATAGGCGAAGCCGCCACGGCTTACTGCGTCGGGCACGGAGCGGATGAACATCAGAAAGACCTGACCGCTGCAATCGCCGGGGCTCTGGGGCTCGCAGTCGATTACCCCGAAGAGCTGTTCCCCGTTTTCGGCGTGCTCGGAGGCTGCGCTCCGGCTTACACCTTCATGTTCATCGACTCTCTCGCAAAGGCTGCAGAAAAAGCGGGGATGGACCCCGAAACAGCCCTCTCCGTCGCGTGCCGGACCGTCTCGGGCTCCGCCATGCTGCTGGCCTCTTCCGGCGAAGCCCCCGAAACGCTCATCGGCAGAGTGTGCTCGAAGGGCGGGACGACCATCGAAGGCGTAAGGTCTCTTGAAGCCGACGGCCTCGGCGCCGTCGTCGAAAAGGCTTTCAACGCCTCGCTCGCCCGCGACAAGGCCCTTTCGGGCAATTAGACAACTTTATAATTCCGAAAACGAACCAAAACGCCGTTTTTTCGCAAAAAATCCAAAAAAGGCTTGTATCGGGCCTTTTTTTATTGTATATTGTTCTTTACGTTCGCGGAGAATGCTTCCGCGCGTTTTGTCAGACCGGATCTCGCCGTTTTCGCGGCAGGCCGGCAGCACACTATCCGAAAGGAAACGGTAATATGGCAAATCAGACAAAAGATCCCGCCGAGCTCTATCGCGAGGAACGCAAAAAAAGGCTCGAAAAATCGGCTAAGGCCGCAGCGAGGAAGAAAAACGGCAATTCGAAGCTCAAGAAGACGCTGGGCCGTATTTTCGGGACCGTCGTTTCCGTAGTCGTCATCTGCGCGATGCTCTTCGGCGTACTTGAATTTTTCGGAGTACCCGAGAAGGTCATCACCAGCTTCAAGGTCGACGGCGAGAGATACACCGTCGCCGAATACAGCTACTACTACGTGACTGTTTTCCGTAATCTCGTCAACCAGTCCTACAGCTACGACTCCAGCTACGGGACGGGCTACGGCAAGATGTTCACGGGCTACGACTACACGCTGACCCCGTCGCAGCAGACCTATACCGACAACAGCGATGAGGAAAACCCGGTGACGATGACCTACGCCGAGTATATCTCGGACCAGGTGCTCAGGACCGTCGAGGAGATACATTACTATCTCAAAAAAGCCAAAGCCGCCGGCACGGTGCTCTCTGACGAGAACCAGAAAGCGATAGACGAAGCGATGGATTCCTTTGCCCAGGAAGCCGCCTCGAGCAATTATTCCACGAGCCGCTACCTTGAGATGCAGTTCGGCAAGGGACTCAGCGCGAGGACCGTCCGCAAGCTCCTCAACAACCAGTACCTTGTCACGCAGTATCTTGACGACTATTCCAAGGACCTTGAAGCTCAGGTCTCCGAAGAAGAGATCGAGAGCATGTACGATGAGCAGAAGGACACCTACGATCAGGTGGATATCCGTCTGTTCGGCTTCAGCAAATCGACTGGCTCCGAGGAAGCGACCGACGGTTCCTCCGAAGGCGACTCCGACGACAAGCTCGCCCTCGCCAACGCCATGCTCGAGGAGATCTCCGACGAGGAATCCTTCAAGACCGCTGCCGTGAAATACGCCGCCGAGGCTGACAAGGACACCTACTCCGAAGACAGCAACACCCTTCTGCGCGGCATCCAGAAGAGCACCGTTTCATCCAACATCTCCGAAGACGCCGCCGAATGGCTGTTCGAAGAAGCGAGGCAGGCCGGCGACAAGACCGTCGTCGAGACCGACGATTACGTCTTCGTCGTTTATCTCACCGCTCCGCGCTACCGCGATGAGACGAACCGCGTCAACGTCCGCCACATTCTGATTTCCTTCGACGGAGAAGACAAGATCATCGATGAGTACGAGCAGATGATCCTCAACGGCGAAATCGACGAGGAAGACGTTATCTCTGTCCCCACCACCGAAGAGGCGTCTGTTGAAGAGGTCACCGACGAATACGGGCAGATCGTTGAACCGACTACCGAGTTCGAGCTCAACGACGACATAAAGGCAGCGAAGTACGCCATCGCCGAGCAGCTCCTCGCGGTGTACAACCACGGCGACGAGGACGGCAACAGCACCGAGGAGCTCTTCGCGACTCTTGCCGACAAGTATTCCGACGATACGGGCTCCGTTTCGAGCGACGACAATACTAGCAGCTCCACCGGCGGCCTTTACAACTCGGTCGCCAAGGGGCAGGTCGTCCAGCCTTTCGAGGACTGGTGCTATGACGAGTCCCGCCAGCCCGGAGACACGGGAATAATAGAATCCACCTACGGCTACCACGTCATGTATTTCATCTCGAAGAATGACGAGCCCGACTGGAAGATGACCATCCGTTCCTCCATCGCCGATTCGAAGTCTGAATCCGAAAACGATTCCGTCAAGGAGGAGTTCGAAAACACGGCCGTCAAGGGCGCTCTGTTCGGCTGGGGCTATAAAAAGACGTCCGGCATGGTCGAGGACTACGCGAAACAGATCATAGCCAACCTTGCGTCTTCCTCCCAGTAACGAACGGCGTACGGTACCGAACGGGTCTTCATCACGTTGACCGCGCTTTTCGTCCGTTAACTATCCGAAACCCCGGATGCGGCGGCTCGCCCGCCGCATCCTTTTTTACGGATCCCGGTAATACGGCAAAGGAAGCTCCTGCGTGCGTCTCCGCTCCGGCGCAGGATGAAAAGACCGGTCGAAACACTACCCGAAGAGGGCGCCCCGGCGCTCTTTTTTTAATTTATTATTATATTGACAACCACGCAAGGAGTGGTATAAAATAAAGCATGGCTGACCGTATACGCTGCCGCGGGTCAGATTGTGCTTTTTTCATTTTCAGATAAACGGGAAGAAATATCATGGACGAAACTCTCATCACCCTCTCCGCGGGACTTTGCCCGGCGTGTTTTTCGCAGCTCGACGGCTCGGGGCTGTGCCCACGCTGCCGCGCCGCGACGCCCGTCCCCGGCGGAGCGGGAATAAACGAGCCGCCCTGCCTGCCGGCGCGCACTGTCGTCGGCAGCAGGTATATCATAGGGTCCGCCATCGACAGGAACGGGGACGGCGTGACGTATTTCGCTTTTGACGCGGTACGCCGCGTCAGGTGCCGTCTGCGCGAGTTTTATCCGGAAAAGACCGCTTCGCGGCGCGCGGACAACACAACGGTCGAATTCGCCCCCGACAAGGCGGAGATCTGCGAGGATTGCCGTGAGCGCTTTGTTTCTCTCTGGCTGAGGCTGAAGGAATGCGCTTCGCTGAGCTCCGTCATAACCGTTTACGATCTCGTTCTCGATCACGGCACCGTATGCGCCGTCTACGAGGACGTTCCCGAAAGGACTCTCCGCGATTATCTCCTCGGTTCCGGGGCGGGCGTTCTGACGTGGGAACGCGCGAGCGCCCTTTTCATGCCCGTGCTCGAAACGCTCAAGTCGCTTCACGCGGCCGGCGTGATACACAGGGGTATCTCTCCCTCGACACTTCTTGTCGGCTCCGACGGCAGGATAAAGCTTACGGGCTTTTCGATCACCCAGGTCAGGACAGCCTCCGGGGAGCTTGACGCCGAGCTGTTCGCAGGTTACTCGGCTATAGAGCAGTACGACCCGTCCTACCGCCAGGGCCCATGGACTGACATCTACGCGTTCGCGGCGGTCCTCTACCGCGCGCTTACGGGTTCGCAGCCGATCGACGCCCCGACGAGAGCCGTCAACGACAAGCTCATGATACCCGCTCGCTTTGCCGAGCAGCTTCCGGCATACGTTATAAACGCGCTTATAAACGCGCTTCAGATACTCCCCAGCGAACGCACGGGCTCCGTTGAACAGTTCAGGGCCGAGCTCACCGCTTCACCGGCAGCCGTAGAGGCCATGCCCGAAAGCATCACGATAGAGCCCGAGCCGCCCGCGGAGGATCCCGTCAAGATCTTCAGACCCGGCTCCGAGATCGTCGCTTCGGCTTCGGTCTCACCCGAAACACCGGTCGCGCCGCCCGCTCCCGATCCGCCCCCGCCGCCGAAGAACGGCTGGAAGATCGCGCTTGCGGTCATTCTCGCAGCACTCATAGTCGGCGGCGTCGCGTTCGCGTTTTTCTGGATCCGTTCCGGCAAGGCCGGCGGTGACGAAACGACCACCGCCGCCGAGACGACGACTGTCCGGCAAACGACCATCCCGAATTTTGTCGGCTGGGAATACTCTGCCTTGACCGAACAGGCCTGGCCCGAGATGCTCGACCTTCAGGTAAGCACGCTGCCGAGCGCGACCGTCAAAGCCGGCGTAGTCATCAGCCAGAGCGTCCCGGAGGGAACTGTCGTCGATTACGGCACGTCCGTTTTCCTCGTCGTCAGCTCCGGGCCCGAAAAAACGACTATGCCCGACGTTACCGGGATGACTTATAACGACGCGGAAAGTTATCTGACCAAGATGAACCTTCGCGTCGAAAAAAGCACCAAATACAACGACGGGTCGCAAATCGGCGGCACGGTAGCGGAAACTCTGCCCGCGCCCGGCGAGGAGATCGAGATCGGTCAGACTGTCACCGTCGTGGTCTGGGATGAGGCCGAGACCACGACCGAGCCCGAAACGGAGACCACCACCGAGGCTGAGACCGAGACCGAAACGGCACCGGTCGAAACCCTCGCTCCGCTGACCGTGATCGATGAAGACGACGACCCGGAGACGTCTTCTGCTCCCGCTACGGAAGAGTACGAACCGGAAGACGACGGATAAGCATCCGAAAAACCGCAAATTACCCGAAGAGGACACAGGGTCATTTCTTCGAAACTCTCAAAACGGAGGATCAATATGAAAAGAACAATCGCGGTCATTTTATGCTTTGCGCTTGTCGCGGTCTGCGCGCCGTTCTCTGCCGCCGAAGAGGGCGACAGGGAGCTTCGTTTTTTCACCATGTCCGACATCCACTATTTTGCCGAGGCAAGCTTCGGCTCCATGGGTGACGAGGTCCAGACCTATTTCATGGGAAGAAACAAGGTCGCGCCTTTCCAGCACCCGCTCTACGACGCTTGGGCGGATGCTGTGAGGAGCTACGCAGCGGACGGGCTGAAATACGTGATCCTGCCCGGAGATCTGACCTTCAACGGCGAGTACGCAAGCCACCTCGAGCTTGCCTCGAAGCTTGAAGCTCTCGAAGAAGAGACCGGCGTTCAGATCATGGTCATCAACGGCAACCACGATATACGCAACTCCCAGGCCGTGACGTTTGCAAACGACACGAGGGAAGCCGACCGCTGGACGCTGCCGCAGGAGTTCCTTGAGATATACGCGAACCTCGGCTACGACGTCGCTTACAACACCTACGTCCCCGTCGGTACGGAAGTGGGCATGCTGTCTTACTCGGTCAGGCTCGAGGAAGGCTACAGGCTCATATTCATCGACGCGGGCAAATACTCGGCCGACTCCACGGAAAAAGGCGTGGATGAACACGAGACCGGAGGCAACATCACGCCCGAGCTGATGGAATGGATCCTTGCCGAGATCGAAGACGCCAAGGCCGCCGGGGAGGTCCCGCTCGGCATAACGCACTGGAACGTCACGCCCCAGCAGTACCTACAGCAGTGCGTGCTTCAGGGCTTCGTCATGGACAATCATGAGGAAGTCGCGGACACTCTCGCCGACGCCGGGCTGCATTTCATGTTCACCGGCCATTCGCACGACAGCGACATCTCGTCCCAGATCTCCGACAACGGCGAAGTCATGTATTCGATAATGACGGACGCCCTGTCCGAATACCCCCACAATTTCAGGCTCAACAGCTTCACCGCCTCTCCGGACGGGACCATCACGTTTTTGTCCGACGTCCTTGACGTGGACTGCGTTTCTCAGGTCGTCGTCAACGGGGTAAGACAGCCGAAGCCCTTCAAGATCCTTTCTTACCAGACCGAATACGGATTTGTCATAGAGGACTACGGCATGCACCTGCTCGAGGGACTTCTTCCGGGCATCCTCGAAGGCGTTTCCGAAGCGGGTTCGATCGTAGGCTACGTTGAACAGGCTGCGGGCATAAATCTCAGGTCCGTCATAAGGAACCTTCTTACGAGCGACAATGAGATCGTCGTCGGTCTCGTCGGCGCGCTCGGCGTGGACTGGCTCACCGACAACATAATGAACCTTATCGCCGATATCGACAGCCAGCTCTGCGAGAAATACGTCAACGACCCCTACGAGCTTTTCAGCATCCTTAACCAGGGCATACACGACCTCGGCGAAACGGTGCTGTCGGACATCCCGGCAAGCAAGTTCCATGAGGAATACGGTATCGGCAGCGAGACCCGTCCCGGCAACTTCTCGGATCTTCTGATGGAGGTCTTCATCTATTTGGTCAACCCCAACGAGTACAGCGACGACGATCCTTTTATTCAGGACGTCCTGCAGAACCTGCGCTCCGGAGAACTGGTCTACGACATTATCGACGGTCTGAAAAAAGGCGTCATTTACGACATCCTCTATGAGGGCATACTCGACAGCGTAACGGTCAGGATGAACCCATTCTTCTCGACCGACAAGCTCAACACGATAGCGCAGCTCATCGACCTTTCATACGCTCAGTTCGCGGACCTTATCAGCGAGGAGCCTTCGTTCAAGACGCTCATCGACCTTGTCCTTGCCTCCGGGGCGCTGTCATCCTTC
>JAILDS010000077.1 GCA_024689165.1 Clostridia bacterium | reverse complement strand
CATGGTCGCCACGTCGAACGATACGCTGTCTTCCGCCGTCATCGCCGATGAGAACGGAGTGACCGGCGAAAAGCCGCTGTATTTCTTCCTTGAGCGTTATATGGAGTCCTTCGGCGAAGAGGTCAGGCAGTTCGTCGCCGCCGTCGAGAACGACACCGATACGCCTGTCGGCATCCACGCCGCAACCGAATCTGTCAAGGTCGCCAAGGCCGCGCTCGAGAGCGCAAAGACCGGCAAGGCCGTTAAAGTCTGACGTAAAACCGATGCGGCAATTCCGTCTTTACGGTCGGCATTGCCGCTGATCTTATCCGGAGGCATCAATGGATAATCCAAAAACCGCCGTGATCATTGGCGCGGGGCCTGCCGGGCTCACCGCAGCCTACAAGCTTCTCAAGGAGACCGACATTGAACCGATCGTCGTCGAGCAGGAGTCCTTTGTCGGCGGTATCTCCCGTACTGCCGAACACAACGGCAACCGTATAGACATAGGCGGGCACCGCTTCTTCACCAAATCCGAGGAGGTCAACGAGCTCTGGCGCGAGATACTGCCCCCTCAGGGTGCTCCCGCCATGGACGACCGCGTTCTCGGGCGGAACGTCCCGCTCGCCGAAAACGGTCCCGACCCCGAAAAAACCGACAGGGTCCTTCTGACGAGGGAACGCATCAGCCGGATCTATTACCTTCGCAAGTTCTTCGATTATCCCGTGTCGCTCAAGCCCGAGACCCTGAAAAACATGGGCTTTGCCAACACGATGAAGGCCGGCTTCGGTTTTTTGGGCGCGAAGGTCGCCAAACGGAAAGAAAAGACCCTTGAGGACTTCATGATCAACCGTTTCGGCACCCGGCTTTATGAAATGTTCTTCAAGAACTATACCGCCAAGGTGTGGGGGCGCGATCCTTCGCAGATAGACGCCTCCTGGGGCGAACAGCGCATCAAGGGCCTGAGCCTTTACAAGACGGTCGCCAACGCCGTTCAGAAAGCCCTCGGTAAAAATGACTCAGAAGTAGAGACCTCTCTTATAGAAAGCTTCAGCTATCCCAAGCTCGGTCCCGGCAGTATGTGGGAGACCATGCGCGACGAGATAATCGGCATGGGCGGAACGGTCCTGATGAATACGACCGTCACCGGTTTTGAGATCGACAAGGGCGTAATCACGGGCGTGAAGACCGTTTTCGGCGGCAATGAAAGCGTTATCGACGCGGACTACGTCATTTCCTCGATGCCCGTAAAAGAGCTCATTGAAGCTCTGCCGGACTCCGCCAACTGTCCGGACGACATCAGGGACGTCGCGTCTTCTCTCCCCTACCGCGACTTCATGACCGTCGGTCTTCTGGTCGACAGGCTCAAGCTCGTCAACACGTCCGGAAAGAAGACGATAAACGGTATCGTCCCCGACACGTGGATATACATCCAGGAGGACGGCGTCAAGCTCGGCAGGCTGCAGATATTCAACAACTGGTCGCCGTACATGGTCAAAGACCCCGCGAACACTGTCTGGCTCGGGCTCGAATATTTCTGCAACGAGGGCGACAGGCTCTGGCTGATGCCGGACGAGGATTTCATCCGTCTCGCGACCGAAGAGCTCGCCTCCATCGGCATCATTGAACCGGACGCGGTCCTCGATTCCGTCAGGATCAGGGTCAAAAAAGCCTACCCCGCCTACTTCGACTCATACTCGCGGATGAACGACGTTATCGCCTACCTGAACACGATCGACAACCTGTACTGCGTCGGCAGGAACGGCCAGCACCGCTACAACAACATGGACCACTCCATGCTCACCGCCATCGAGGCGGTCAGGCTGATCGTCAGCGGCGACAAGGACAGATCCTCCCTGTGGTCTGTCAACACCGAAAAGGAATACCACGAGGAAAAATAAAACGCAGCCGGGGCGCTACGGACAGCGCTCCGGTTTTTCGGTTATTGCGGAAATCACCCCGGCGGAAGAACTCCGGCAAAAACAGAACACCTATCCGGGTCCGGCGACGGCAAAGGTAAAAAACATGGAATTCACTCAAATAATAAACGTCATTTGCGCAGACGATATCTGCGCGGACATTTTTATACAAGAGCTTTCGAGGCGCTCCGGCGTAAAAGTCGTCCGGACGGAGGCAAACACCGGCGGAAACGCGCCGTATATCTCTTTCGAGCTCTCGGACAGACTATCCGGCGAGACGTTCGAGCTCGCCGAAGCAGAAAACGGCCTGGTAATTCGCGCCGCCCGGCGGCGTGGGCTCATCTACGGCGCGGGGATGTTCCTGAGACGCTGCACATACGCCGAAGACGCCGTCACGTTCGACGCCTTCGGAAGGTTTGCGCCCGAAAAACACATACGCGGGCATCAGCTCGGCTACCGCCCGCTGCCGAACACCTACGACGCGTGGAGCAAGGAGCAGTTTTATACCTATACCTACGAGCTGATGTTCTCTTTCCTGAACACCGTCGAGCACATGCCGTACGTCGACGGGAAGTCGAACCGCAACGAGCTCATGAAATACGACGAGCTCGACCTGCTCGAAGAGGCCTCCCGGCAGGCGATGAAGCTCGACATAGATCTGTCGATCTGGTACCCTAACGGTGACGAGCCGGACTATGAGGGACACGAAAAGGTGTTTTCGATGTTGCCGAAGCTTGACGCGGTCTTCGTCCCGGGCGGCGACCCCGGTGAGCTTGAGCCCGACGAGCTGTTCGCGCGCTGCAGGCGTTTTTCGGAAATGCTGAAGCAATATCACCCGAAAGCGGATCTGTGGCCTTCCGCGCAGGCTCCGCACGACAGGCCTGACTGGGGAGAGGGTTTTCTCAGAGAGATCGGCTCGACCCCCGAATGCTTCGGCGGCGCGATACTCGGGCCGAACCGCGCAATGGATCTGCCCGAACTGCGGCAAAGGCTCGACCCCACGCTTCCGATTCGCTTTTACCCGGATATCACGCATAACCTAAGGTGCGAGCACCCCGTACACACGGACGGCGACGAATGGCACTTCGCATGGGCTGCGGCTTTGTCGCGCGAAAGCTGCAACCCCCGTCCGGCAGAGTTCAGAAGGCTGCACGAAAAGGTGTCCCCGTACTGCGTCGGCTCCGTCAGCTACTCCGAGGGCGTCCACGACGACCTGAACAAGTTTGTCTGGGCGGACGCGGACTTTTTCGGTGACGCGTTCCCGCTTGAGCAAAGCCTTGAGGACTACGCGGGACTTTTTCTTTACAAAAACGACCGCAAAGAGGCGGCGAAACGCATCAACGAGCTTGAAGAAAACTGGAGAAAGGCTCCCGACGAGGTCGACAACGCCGCCTCTCAGGTCGAATACTGGGAAAAAACTGCCGCGCTGTACGCGGACGCACGCGACTGGCGCGCAAGGCTGTTCCTTTTCAAGGCTCTGTGCGACGCCTTCGTGGTTTACAGATACGCCTATGAAAAACGCCTGTGCTCCCGCATCAGACGTCTCTGCCTCGAGGGAAACTTCGACCGCGCTTATGATGAAAGTCTGACGCCTCCCGACGCGGCTATCGGTAAAACGAGAGAAAAGATCGAACTCACGGCGAAGTATCTTTTTGACGCTATCGGCCTGCAGACAAGCGTAGAAAAATACCATGCCTACGGCTGGGAACGCGGCGCGGTCCTCGACACGCTCGAAAATCCGCTCAGCGACCTTCCGATACTCGTAAAACTGATTGAGACCTTCCGTTCCGGCTCTGCGGCGGACAAAGCTCTCGCGGAGAAGCTGCTGCGGCTCCAGGCGACGCGTTACGACGCGCCGGAGGGCGGCTTTTACTTCAGCTTCGCGCTCTGCGGGCTCAGAAGCGCCGGGATAAAACAAACCGGCGATTATTATCTCGACGTTCAGGGCGACAGGCCCGGCGTCAACAACGGGACTCTGCCCGTCGGGCTTTTCACAGTTTACGACCATTTCAGCTTTGAGATGAACGCGGAATGCGCCGGCGACTCGGATATGATCCTGTCGGCAACGTTCAAAAAGATACGCGCCGAGGGGAGCGAACTGAAAGTGAGCGTCAACGGGCAAGTAATCTATCAGGGCGGGCTTTTCGGCGGAGAGCAAAACGGGGATTACGAGCGTTTTATGCTGCCGCAGGGTTTCGTTTCTATTGATTATCCGGTAAAAAAGGAGTATATTAAAAATGGTAAAGCGCATATTTCTCTCAGCGAGAACACCTGCGGGCTCAGACTGTGCGAGCTGAGATTATCGAAGGGAAGGTTTTGTGTGTGAAAAAACTGATCGTCAGCACATTTGCCGGGGCCGCCGCCGGAGCAGCCGGGGCTCTCTTTGCCCGGAATAAAGTCAAAGAACAGCTGAAAAAGCCCTCCGTCAGAAGGAAACTGTCAGATCTCGCCGACGGGGCGATCGAAGGCGTACTTGATACCGCCGCGAAGGTCCCCGGCGAAAAGCTGACGGATATCGCGGATTATGAGGACAGAGCGTTCATGCCCGGCCGCGAACGGGACTGCATCTGCCCGCTGCCCGAATCGGCAAAGTGGTCACTGGGCTACGCGCAGGCGGGCATAATCCCGGACGACCTGACGGAGCGGGCGTATTACCTCGGCGGCTATCTCGCCTATCCTCCCAACCGCGCAGAGGGCGTCATCGACGACCTTAGGGTAAGGACCATCGCCGTAGACGACGGCTCCGGGCGCGGAACGGTCGTTTTCTCGGAGATCGACTGCGTGGGCATCTCTTCGCGCGACGTAGCGGATATCCGCCTTACGCTCAAAAAGTTCGCGCTCGAGAACAACGTCGTCTCCATCAACGTCGGGGCGATACACTGCCATTCCGGCATAGACACCCAGGGGCTCTGGGGCGACC
>JAILDS010000064.1 GCA_024689165.1 Clostridia bacterium | reverse complement strand
AGCAGGGTCTGACCGCGATACCCGAGGATTTCTGGAAAGACGGCGGGCACTTCAACTCGCTCAACCACCATTTCCTGGGCGATATATCCAACTTCTTCATCTCGAAGATCGCCGGGCTCGTATTCAACCCCACCGGGCGCGATGTTCGCGAGTATGCCGTCCGTCCGAACCTTCCGTCTGGGGTCGACCGCGTGAAAGCGACCTACGCCGCGCCGGACGGGCTCATCACCGTCGAAGCCGAAAGGGTCGGGGATGAGGTCAGAGTGTCGGTCTCAGCCCCCGACGGGATGAAACGGGTATGAGTTCCGCGCCGGTTTTTCGCAGGCTTGTTCAGGGCGACGAGGCTGAGGCAAGGGCGTTCTACGCCGATATGGGCGAGCGCTCGTCGGGCTTTTTCAACGTTGATAAAGGCAACGAAAAGCGAACCCTCGAGTTCTTTGAGGGCAAAAGGCCAGATCACGTTTTTTACGGAATGTTCGAGGACGGCTCGCTTCTTGCGCTCGCTTTCATCTGGGACGTCGGGCGTTCCGTCGTTTGGTTCGGCGTCGCCGTGCGCGACGGCTTTCAGGGACGCGGACTCGGCAAACAGATCACGAACGGCGTTCTCGACGAATGCCGCGCCGACGGTCACGGCGGCGTGCTTTTGAGGACCCACAGGGACAATATACCCGCGCAGAAGCTGTATGAGGCCTGCGGCTTCGAGCATATCGGGACGCACCCGTCCGGCGAGCTGCTGTACATTTACAGATTTTTCCGATAAAAGGAGGTTATTATGACTTACACTTTGCAGGAGGCGGCTAAGCTGCTCAAAACGCTCAATGAGAAGCTTGAGGCTTCGCTGTCGATAGAAGAGCAGAAGCGCGTATTCGTCGCCGCGACGGTCGAAAACGTCGACGACGTCCGCCCGGCGTATGATTACGCCCTTACCAGGAGCGAGCAGGAGGAGCTTCGCAGGAAGATACGCGTCGTCAAGCACGCTATCAATACAAGCAACTGCGCCACGACCGTCCCCGGCTTTGACATGACGATAGACCAGCTCCTTGTTCTTATCCCTCAGCTCACCGCCGACAGGCAGAAGCTCTACAAGATGGTCGACCGTCTGCCCAAGCAGCGGCTGCAGTCCTACAACAAAAATAACCTTATAGAGTATGAATACGCCAATTACGACATCGAAGCCGTAAAGGCGGACTATGAGGCGGTGTCGAAAAAGCTCATAGAGGCGCAGACCGCGCTGGACAAGCTCAACGCCTCCGCGGTAGTTGAGATAAGCTTCTGAGTCCCTCCCGTTAACGCAAACGCGGCCGACATTTTTTTGCATCTGTTCAAAGAGAATGTTTAAGGTATTGGTCAAGGTTTTTCTTTCTCTTTGCGGGAGAACGTTCCGGTCCATCGTCTTTGTTTAAGGTGAAGAAGAGAAACCGTCACGTCGAGCCTCGTTTTCGTTAAAAAAGCTTTTGGCGGCGGAAGCACGGTCATAAGCCGTCGTCACACAGAACTATGAACACGATAAAGATCGACTTTTCAAAGACTGTCGGCATAATAAAACCCCTGCACGGCGTCAACAACGCCGCCCGCAAGACAGATTACGGTCCATTGCTGCCGGAATTTGTTTCGCTGCGCCCTCCCTTTTCCCGGCTTCACGACACCGCCGGGGTATGCGGCGGCGGTCACTACGTCGACGTCGCCAACATTTTTCCCGAGTTCGGCGCGGACGAGAACGAAGAGTCAAGCTACGACTTCCTGCTGACCGACCGTTACGTCCTGCCTCTGTGCGAGGCGGGGATCGAACCGTTTTTCCGCTTCGGGACGACCATAGAGCACGAGCCGAAAAAATACCGGATCTTCCCGCCAGAAAGCTTTGAAAAGTGGGCGAGCGTCTGCGAGCACGTCGTCAGGCACTACAACGAAGGCTGGGCGTCCGGCTACCGGCTGGGTATACGTTATTGGGAGATCTGGAACGAGCCCGACGGCATCGCGCCCGACGTCGAGCCTTACGGGCCGCCCAACTGGCTTGGGACGGCGGAGGATTATTACCGGCTTTACGCCGTGACCGCCCGGAAGATCAAGTCGGCGCACCCCGACGTTTTCGTCGGCGGGTATTCGAGCTGCTACATCCTCGGCGGTTTCAGGAACGGACATTGGGAGGAGGGCGAAACGCTCTTTTTCGACGGTTTCCTCGAGTATATCACCGCGCCGGATACCAGGGCTCCGCTGGATTTCTTTTCATGGCACTGCTACCTCTCGCCCGACAATCTCGGCAAGCTGCGGCGCGAAAGCGGGTTCGTCGACGGCAGGCTCGCCCGTTACGGTCTTTCCGGCGCGAAGAGGTTCAACACCGAGTGGAACGTCTGCATCTGCGACAGGGACGTTCCGGACAGACGCTACGAGTACTACGTCAATTTCAGGAACGAAAAAGGCGGCGCCTGCGTCCTCGCCGCGCTCATAGAGATGCAGGGCTGCGGGATAGACGCCGCGATGTACTATGACTCTCAGCTCTGGCTGGAGTACGGCGGGCTTTTCGACGTGCCGTCGCTGGACCCGACCCCGGCTTATCACGCGCTGAGATATTTTTCGGAGCTGTATGAAGCCGGGAACGAGTGCGAAACGACGCGACCGGAAGGAGTTTACGCTCTTGCCGCCGCCGGAGAAGACCGCCGGCGGGTATTTGTGCTGTGCAACCCGACGGGCAAGCCTATAGACGTACAAACAGAGCTTGTCGGCGCCGACCATACCTTCGACGCTTTCATAGTCGATTCAAAGCTGCCGGAGCGGTTCTTCGCGAAGGTAAAAAGCGGCGACGTCCTGACCCTGCCCCCGTTCAGCCAGGTCATCGCGCGATGCGGGATTATAACAAGGAATCCATAGCCGCAAGGGAGATGTTTTTTTTGCCGTAGGGGCGACCCGCGTGGTCGCCCGGAAGTTTAAAGATAACTGCCAGCGGTCGTGTTTTACGAAAACCGGTGGTAGAGCGGCACCTCAGTGCCGCTCCGACGCGC
>JAILDS010000055.1 GCA_024689165.1 Clostridia bacterium | reverse complement strand
TGGACGGCGAGGATTATTTCGATTTCGTCCGCAGGGCAAAACGGAACCCCATAGGTCGCGTCGTAAAGCTTGCCGATCTGAATCACAACCTTGACGCGTCGAGGCTTCCCGAAGTGACAGAAAAGGACGCAGCGAGATTCGAGAAGTACAGAAAAGCCGTCGATATTTTGTCCGATAACGATTAAACGGCAATAAACGCTCTCTGCTTCGCTTTATTCCTTACCCATATCCTTCACAAAAAAACTGCAGCGACGCTGTTCCTTACGCGTTGCTGCAGTCATATTTTTTACACCTGAAAACTGTCGGGCGGCGGGTTCGTTTCAGGTTATTACGAACCCATGACAGTCGAGGTCTCTGTTATGGTAATTTTCTTCAATGAATAAAGCCTCTTTTCGGCGGGACATGCGGAACGGGGCAAATTTCCGCTTGCCTTTTGCGCCGTCATGTGGTACAATAAAAGCGGCGGGAGTAAGGCTTCCCGCTCGCCTTGATCGGCGATGGTAGCGTTTTCTGTGAAGGGTGACGCTACCTTTTTTTATTCATATTTCGCCTTGAGTTTCTGAATCAGCTCTTCGATTGTTTTGCACTGTTCAGCGAGTCGGATTATCTTCTGCCTTTCGGCTTCACGAGCAAGTCGTTCGATAATCTCGGCGGCGCTTGCCATCTCAGTCATGACCTCACTTCCCTTCATAAGAGGTTATTGCCCCTGCCTTACAACAATATACTACCACACAAACCATTGTTTGCCAAACACTTTTCAGCTGATTGTTAACATAATAAAGTCCCTCGCTCGGATTGCTCCGAACGAGGGTTTTTTATTAGGTATTCAATACTGAACAATCTGCGTCAGTTTATCGCATGGGATCCTTTGGCAGCTTATCTGATCGGCTGTCCTTTCGCGTAAGCCTCCTTTGCCTGATTCAGGCTCATTTTGTTGGCTCCGCCCTCATAGTCCGGTTCATCTCTCTGTATGTGGTCGTCTTCCCACCCGCAGTTCGGGCATACGTCGTATTCGTCGAACTCTCCGAAGCACTCAGTTGAGCACACAGGACAGATCCACCTGTAAGTTTTTTCTTCGGTCATGGTCTATACCTTCCTCTTTCAATTTCCTCAAATAAAATCGTTCTCCGGATGACGGTTTGAAAACAGCGGTCATATCTTGCGTGGGTTTACATTTTTACAAAATCGTTGCAGACCGCATCATAAGTTTTCACACGTTCCCCGTCCCCTCCGTCAGCCTTATGAATTCCTCTCTGGAATAAAGGCAGTTCAGGACGCTGAGGAGCTGTTTCGTACCGAGCCTTTCGGGCAGCTCGAGCTTTTTGAGCAGCTCCGCGCGGCGCAGGGACGCCCCGTCGGAGCCTGTCAGGCCCGCGTCGTAAAGGTCGCAGACCGTGATCCTGACCCTTTCCGGCACGTCGGGGCGCTCGTCAGCCGCGCCGCTTTCCGTTATCGCCCTGCGGAGGATGCGGGCGTCTATCCCCTCGACGCCGAGCTTGCCCTCGGCGGCCGGCTTGGATTTCCTGCTCTCCTTCCCGTAGACGTCAGGGATATACGCGTCGAGGCAGGTCCCGGGAGGGCAGAGCCCCTTAATAAAGGCGCGTATCCTGAAGCCCGCGCGGTCGGGGTCGGTAAGGATAAGCAGTCCCCTCCTTGCCGCGAGCTCGCGCAGGAGCTTCTGCATCGCCTTGTCCTTGTAAACGGCAAAGCCGTCGGTGACGAAAATATCCGCGTCGATGATATCCGAGAGCTTGGCCTTGTCGTACCTGCCCTCGGTGACGATGACCCGCGAGGTAGTCAGCATGCTCCCGCCTCCGATACCAGTCTTATCACCAGGGAACGCATGACGTCCCACGGCGCAAGGCGCGAGCCGCCCTTGAGGTCCACGTCGGCCTGAGCGAGCAGATCGACGCATTTTTTCACGGCGGGCATGCTCAGCCGCCGCGCGGCGGCGCGGTTGGCCCTCCCCGCCTGAGAATATTCGTCGAGAGCGAAGTCCCTCGCGCCGTAAGCGAAGGCCTCGGACACCTCTCTGACGCTGCCGCGGCCTTCGAGCATGATCTTAAGCCGGAAAACGTCGAGGAACGCGCCGGACAGCGCGCCCGCGGCGACGACCGGCTCGACGCCGTCCTTTTCAAGACGGTCGAGCACGTCCAGCGCCCTGTCCGCGTCGGCGGCGAACACCGCCTGCGAGACCTCGTACATGGACGCGGACACCTGCCGGGCGGCGAGGGCGTCGATAAGCTCGCCGCTTATCTCCCCGCCGTCGGCGGCGGAACAGAGCTTTTCGCATTCGCGCATGAGCATGCCCATGTCCGTCCCGACGAGCTCGACGAGCCTTTGCGCGTTCTTTCCCGAAAGCCTGCCGCCGAGGGTCGCGGCATATTTTTCCGCGACGGCGGCGCATTCGCGCTCCGGATAATGAGGGCAGTATACGTTCGCGCCGCCGTCCTCGAAATACTTCAGGACCGTCTTGTAACGGCTTTTTTCCGGAGCGCCCTTCTTCTGCGCGATCTCGGTCGAAGGAAAATAAAACACCACGACGGTCGAGCCGTCGAGCCCTTCGATAAAGCCCTTGAGCCGTTTGACACCCGCGTTCGAAAGCTTTTCGAGCGGAAAATCGCGGACGACGCACAGGCCGCGCTCAAGGAACATCGGCACGGTGGAGCTTTCGCCGATAACGGCGTTGAGGTAGCCGTCCGCGCCTGCCGAGTCGCGGATGCCGCGGCGGTCGAAGCGGCTTATGAACTCTCTCATCTCCGGATCGGGCACGACGGCAGCGACTATCCTTTCGACGCTCTTGGCCTTCAGGTGCGGGTCCTCGCCCCACACGAAATAACACGGCGCGATCTCGCCGCGGCTGAGAGCGGAATTCAGGGTCTTGTCGTTAAAAATCATCTTTTTCTGTTTTTAGGCGGCTGCTTTTTGTTCTTCGGCGGGGATTTTTTGTTCGACTGGCCGCCTGAAGCGGGTTTTACGAGGCATTTTGCGCCGAAGCCGATCAGGTCCGTCCGCTTCGCGCGGGTCAGCGCCTCTCTGACAAGGTCGGCGTTTTTCGGGTCGAACCAGCGCAGCAGCGCGCGCTGCATCGCCTTTTCGTGCGGGTCCTTCGCGCAGTAGACCTCTTTGCCGGTATACGGGTCGAAGCCGCTGTGGTACATCGCGGTCGAGATCGTGCCCGGCGTGGGGTAGAAATCCTGCACCTGTTCCGGGCGGAGCCCTTCGTCCCTGATGAACTCCGCGAGCTCGACGGCGTCCTCAAGCCTGCTGCCGGGGTGGGACGACATCAGGTAAGGCACGATATACTGTTCTTTGCCGGCTTTTTTCGAAAGCTCGAAGTATTTTTTCGCGAAGCGCTTGTAGGCTTCGATATGGGGCTTGCCCATCAGGTCGAGGACGGTCGCAGAGCAGTGCTCGGGGGCAAGCTTGAGCTGTCCGCTGACGTGGTGCTCCACGAGCTCGCGGATGAATTCGTCGCTTTTGTCGGCGAGGGCGTAGTCAAAGCGGACGCCCGAACGGATAAACACCTTTTTCACGCCCGGGACCTCCCGCGCGGCGCGCAGCACGTCGAGGTATTCCGTATGGTCGGCGACAAGGTTCGGGCACGGCTTCGGCGCGAGGCAGCGTCTGTCGCGGCAGAGCCCGTTTTCCGCCTGAAGGGCGCAGGACGGCAGCCTGAAATTCGCCGTCGGGCCTCCGACGTCGTGGATATAGCCCTTGAAACCCTCGAGGGTCGTCAGCAGACGTATCTCGCGAAGTACGGATTCCCGGCTCCTCGACGACACCGCCCTGCCCTGGTGGAGCGTGATGGCGCAGAAGCTGCAGCCGCCGAAGCAGCCGCGGTTGTGGCAGACTGAGAACTCGACCTCTTCTATCGCGGGGACGGAGGGGCCTCCGCCGGCAGGCGCGCCGTACATCGGGTGCGGCTTCCTCATATACGGCAGCTCGTATACCCGGTCGAGCTCCTCGCGGGTGAGCACGGGCATCGGCGGGTTCTGGACGAGCATCATCCGGTTCTGGCGCTGCAGCAGCGTCCTGCCCCGGACAGCGTCCTGCTCCTGCTGCTGGACGAGGGCGCTTTTCGCGTAAAGCCTTTTGTCGCGGGCGACGAGCTCAAACGACGGGCATTCCCTGCCGCCCCACGGGGTCTCGGCGGGCGGGCATAGGTAACAGGTCCCGCGGACGCCGCGTATCCCGCCGACCGTCTCCCCCGCGTCGAGTCTTTTCGCTATCTCGACGACGGCTTTCTCGCCCATGCCGTAAACAAGAAGGTCCGCTCCGGAGCTCTCCAGGATCGAAGGCAGGACGGCGTCCCGCCAGTAGTCGTAATGCGCGAAGCGGCGCAGCGAAGCCTCGACGCCTCCGATGACGACGGGGCAGTCGGGGAACGCCTCCTTCAGCCGCCGGCAGTAGGTCTCGGTGCACCTGTCCGGGCGCAGGCCGGTCCTGCCGCCGGGCGAATATTCGTCGAAGCTCCTGCGGTTTTTGGCGACGGTATAGTGCGCGACCATCGAATCTATGTTCCCCGCGCAGACCATAAAGCACAGGCGGGGCCTGCCGAGGGCACAGAAAGCGTCCGGCGACTTTTTCCACTCGGGCTGCGCAAGCACGCCGACCCGAAAGCCGGCGTCGTCGAGCACGCGCGTTATGACTGCGGGAGCGAACGACGGATGGTCGACGTACGCGTCGCCGGAGACGAACACTATATCGCACTCGCTCCAGCCGCGCTCCTTCATGTCACGCCGCGAAACGGGCAGAAACATCGCGGGGAGCCCCCTGTCTTTTTCTTATGTCTATTCCAGCGCGAGGCCGAGCACCTCGTCCTCGTTTTTGACGGGAACGAAACGCAGCGAATTCTTTACCTCTTTGTCCACGTTTTCAAGATCGGGGACGTTCGCGCCGGGGATTATGACCGTCTTGAGCCCCTCCCGGTACGCGGCCATCGACTTTTCCTTGAGCCCGCCTATGGGCAGCACCCTGCCCCGTAGCGTTATCTCGCCGGTCATGGCGACGTCGCCCCTGACGGCCCTTCCCGTAAGGGCGGAGACCAGGGCGGTGGTCACAGTGATGCCGGCGGAGGGGCCGTCCTTCGGCACAGCGCCCTCCGGGAAATGCAGGTGGATATCTTTTTTCTTGTAAAAATCCGGCTCGATGCCGAGAACGTCCGAACGCGAACGGATATAGCTTATCGCCGCCTCGCAGGACTCCTTCATCACGTCGCCCAGGGAGCCGGTCAGCTTGACCTTGCCCGAGCCCTCGAGCACGGCGGCCTCGACCTGGAGCAGCTCGCCCCCGGCGCTCGTCCACGCGAGCCCGTTGACAAGGCCTATCTCGTCCTCGCGGCTGATGTCGTCGTCCTTGTATTTTGCGGGACCGAGCAGCTCGGCGAGCTTCTCCTCGGTCACGTCGAGCCTGTCGCCTATACCGTCGGAGATCCTCACCGCCTCGAGCCTGCAGAGGCGGGCGATGTAACGCTCAAGCTCCCTGACGCCGGCCTCGCGGGTATAGCGGCGTATCAAAAGGCGCAGCGCGGCGGGGCTTATCCTGATCTGCGACGGGGTCAGATTGTGTCTTTTGAGCTGCTTGGGCACGAGGTGCCTTTTTGCTATGTTGAATTTTTCGTTCTCCGTATAGCTCGACAGCTCCACCACGTCCATGCGGTCGTACAGCGCGGACGGTATCATCGACGCGTCGTTGGCTGTGGTTATGAACAGGACGTTCGAAAGGTCGAAGGGCAGGTCTATGTAATGGTCGACGAAAGAGAAGTTCTGCTCCGAGTCGAGCACCTCCAGCAGTGCGGAGGACGGGTCGCCGCGGACGTCCGAGGAGAGCTTGTCCACCTCGTCGAGAAGTATGAGCGGGTTGTTCACGCCGGTCTGGGCGATCGCCGCCATGATCCTGCCCGGCACGGCGCCTATATAAGTGCGCCTGTGCCCGCGGATCTCGGCCTCGTCGCGTATGCCGCCCAGAGAGATGCGGGCGTATTTGCGGTTCGTAGCGGTCGCTATCGAACGGGCTATCGACGTCTTGCCGACGCCGGGAGGCCCGACAAGGCAGATTATCTGGCCCTTGAGCTCGGGCGAGACGGCTCTGGCGGCAAGCAGCTCTATCATGCGTTCCTTGACCTTTTCGAGCCCGTAGTGGTCGCGGTCGAGGATCTTGCGCGCCCTATCGATCGAGAGCCTGTCCTTCGTCGACTTGTTCCACGGCAGCTCAAGACAGCGCTCGAGCCAGTTGAGCTGGACGTTGGAGTCGGGCGTGTAGGGCGGCATTTTGCGGAAGCGCCGCAGCTCCTTTTCGAGCCGCTCCCTGATATCGGGGGGCAGCTTCAGCCCGGACAGCTTCTTTTCGAGCTCGTCGATCTCGTCGCCGGGATCGCCCTCGGAAAGCTCCTCCTGCAGGAATGCGAGCTCCTCGCGCATAAAAGCCTCGCGCTGGGCGGAGTCCATACGCTGGGACACGCGTTTTTCGAGCTCGTCCTCGAACAGGCTGACCGCCAGCTCGTGCTGCAGCGCGTCGACGACCCTCTCGAGCCGGTCGCAGCCGTCCTCTATCGGGTATAGCTCGAGCTTCTGAGCGTTGTCGAAGGGCGCCACGACGGCTATCGCGTCCGCAAGCTCGCCCGCGTCGCCGCTTTTTTTAAGACTGAACGCCTCCTCGACGGCGGCGGGCGGCATCTGCATGCGGTACCTCAGCGCGCCGAGCAGCTTTTTGGCCTGAGAAGCGTAGGCCTCGACCTCCTCGGTCAGGAAGCGCGAGGGCAGTTCGGGCAGCTCCGAGGTGAGCACCGTGAGAACCGGCGCGGTCTTGAGCACGGCGGTGACGCAGACCCGCCTGACGCCCTCCACCACGACGCGGGTCCTGTCGGACTCGCGGTCGGTTTTGAGCAGCTGGCACACCCTGCACATAGTCGCCATCCGCGGGAGCGGGGCCTCCTCGGGAGGGGGGATGACCACAAGCATGTCGCCCGTACGCATGCAGGCGCGCGCGGCGGCAAGGTCGCGCTTCATCGAAAGGTCGAAGTGAGCCGCCATCCCCGGGAAAACGGCGAACTCTTTGAACGTCAACGCTCTGAAAGTATTATGATCCTGCGCCGTAAAGGCGTCGTCGTATTTTTTTCTCATTTTTCCTGTAGGCGGACCGCCGCAGTCTTCAGCTGACCGTTATCCCGCTCACCGCTACGTAGGGGATGACGGAGCCTCCGTCGCAGACGGTCTCTCTGCTTATATCCGTTATGTTCATCAGCATTTCGGCGATATTGCCGCTTATCATGGTTTCCGTCACCGCTCCGGCGAGCCTGCCGCCGGAAATGAGGAAGCTGTTCTTCGCAACGCCGGAAAAGTCCCCGTTCTGGGCGGGCGCGCCGCCGGAGAACCTGCCGACGAGTATGCCCTTGTCTATACCGGCGACGATCTCGTCAAGGCTCTTTTCACCGGGCGTGATGATCATCGATCCGCTGGAGTTCGGGGCGCGGCCGAAGCCCGTCTTTTCAGCCCCGTACAGCCCGACGAGGAACTGCTTCAGAACGCCGTTCTCTATAAAGCTGAAGGGTTCGGACAGATAGCCGTCGTCCGTAAAGCGCTCGCCGCAGACGACGCGGGAGTCGAAGGGGTCGAAGGCGACGGTCAGCGCGTCGGAGGCAACCTTTTCGCCGAGCTTTTCGAGCCAGACGGAGGTCTTGTCCACCAGGCAGCCGGTCGAGGCGAACAGCCCCGCGGCGGTGTCTATGAATTCCTCCGCGCAGGACGGCATGAACACCGCCGTGCCGACGAACTTTTCTTCGACCGGACGGGCGTCGAGCTCTTCTATGCAGGCGTCGAGCATCCTTTTCTGGTCGGCGTATTCTATGAACGGGCGGTCGAGGGTGTCGGTCCGGGCGCCGACGGAGTTGAAGGATGTCGTCCTGTCGCCGTCGTGGGCGGAATACATGATGCCGAAGGAGTATTCGCCGTTCTCCTCGCTCTGGCAAACGCCCTTGGTGTTGGCAAGAACGCCCCTTGAGAACGAGTATTCGGCGGTGAGGCTCTCGATATTGAGCTGCTCCCTGCCTTTCCTGACGTCGTCGATATACTCGCGCAGACGGTCGAAGAAGCGGTCCATATCAGGCTCCTTCGCGCCGCCCGAGAAGTCCCGGTTTTCGGTCTTTTCGGCAAGCACGTTGCCCTCGTCCCCGTCGGCGTTCCCGGCGGCTTCGATACACTCCCGGACGCCTTCCTCTATCGCCTCGGGGTCGAAGGAGTTCAGCGAAGCTGTTCCGCGTTTTTTGCCGATGTGGGCCGTAAGGGTCACCGCCTCGCGGAAGCAGGTCCTCATCAGGCTCCACTCGTTGTTCTCGGCGTTGAGCTCATGGCTGTAACCCGAGCAAACGAGGCATTTCGCCTCGTCCGCCCCCGCCGCGACGAGCCTGTCGAGGCAGTCGGCGGCGATCTTTTTCAGTTCATTGATATCCATATGATGTCCTTTCGGTAAAACGGGCGCGATCCGGGTACGGCGCTCATCGCCCGCCGATGTTGACCCTGCCCTTGATGGCGGGACCGCCCATCGACACGGGCATGGGCTGTTTTTTGCCGCAGTAGCCGGAAGACGACCACGCGACGGTATCGCCGACCATATCGACCGTTTTGAGCATGTCGAACGCAACTCCGCTGATGGTCGTGTCCCTCAGGGCGCGTCCGAGCTTTCCGCCGACTATCTCATAGCCGCGAGTGATGCCGAACATGAACTCTCCGGTCGTGTCGGCCTGGCCGTTGCCGCTGTCGAGAAGGTAGTAGCCCTTGTCGATGGAGGCGATCATGTCCTCGAGCTTGTCCGTACCGGGATGTATGCAGGTGTTGCGCATCCTGACGAGAGGCTCGTCGGAGTAGGCAAACGCCCTCGCGTTGCCGCGCACGGGCATGCCGTCAAAGTGCGTCGAGGTCTCGCGGCTGGTCATGTAGCCCGTAAGTATGCCGTTCGTGATGATGGGCACGTCGCTTGCTGCCGTGCCCTCGTCGTCAACGTATACGGGCAGCGGGGCTTTTTCGCCGAAGGCCTCGTAAGCAAAGTCCGTGAGGCTTATCTTCTCACTCGCGACCTGCTGCCCGAGCCTGCCCGCGGCGACGGAACCGGCAAGCACGAGATCGGCCTCCGTCGTATGCCCGACGGCCTCGTGGGCGAGCATCCCCGCGAGCTCGGAGTCTATGACGCAGTCGCACATCCCGGCGTCCGGGAACACGCCCTCCGCCTTTTTCATCAGCTCCTCGTAGATCGCGTCGATACGCCCGAACCAGTCGGACGGTTCCGTGTAATAGTCGGTAAAATACCCTTCTCCGCCGCCGAGGACTTCAAAAACGTCGACGGTGCCGCTGCCGTCCGCCGCCTGCGCGCTGAGCGAGATTATGAGGTAAGACCGCGGCATGGTCTGATGGCAGACGCCCGCTCCGACGGTGAGCAGCTTGTCGCGGCAGTCGCTGCGGCAGGCCACTGTGCGCGAGGCGAGCGAGGGGTATTTTTCGGCGATGTAGCCGTCGATCGCCCGCGCAAAGTCCATGATCGTTCCCTGTGGGACGGGGACGAAGGGGCGGGGACTGAGACTCCCTCTGAAAAAATCCGCGGGGAGCGGTGCGTCTTTTTTGCCGGCCCTGCTCCCGAGGAAGGCCGCGTTCTCCGAAGCGCGCGCCAGAACGGTGCCGATCGCCGCGTCCGTGTATTCGGGCAGAGAAGCAAAGCCGTATACGCCCTTTCTGTAGGTACGGGCGCAGACGCCTCCGGCGACGGACGAGGAGTTGCCGACGGGGTCGCCGCACAGAAGGACCACACGGCGCGAATAGGACTTCTGGACGCGAAGCACCGTCTCATCCGGCAGGGACGCGTCGTATTTGTCAAGAAGGGAAATATCCATGACAGACCTCTGAAAAGCTATGTTCGCGGGCCGTTTTTCCGCGCCGCGCCCGGGAAGGACCCGGCAGAAGCTGAAAAACCCGCTGATTATCGATTATACTCTCTGCCGCGGACTTTTGCAAGCTATTCTTAGGCGATAACGCACACACCTTGCGGAATTGCCCTTATTTTCTCTTGCATTGCGCTCCGCGATATGTTAAAATCAAACATATATTTTTCGGGAGGCGCCGAACTTATGATAAGAGACGAGCTTGAAGCGATACGGGCTTCGGCGGCCGAGGCTATCGGCAAAACGGACGCTGCCGCCGCGCTTGACGCGGCGCGCGTGAGGTTTCTCGGCAAGAAGGGCGAGATCACGCAGATACTCAAGCAGATGGGCGGTCTTTCCGCCGAGGAAAGGCCCGTCGTGGGCCAGCTTGCCAACGAGATACGCTCTCAGATAGAAGGGCTGATCGCCGAAAAGGAAAAATCCCTTCAGGAAGCGGCTCTGGCGGCGAAGCTTGAGCTTGAGACGGTCGACGTGACCGTTCCGGGCAAAAAACGCCGTCTCGGCCACCGGCATCCGCTGAGCATCGTTCTTGAGGAGGTCGAGGACATCTTCGTCGGCATGGGCTTCAGGATCGCTTCCGGTCCCGAGGTCGAATGGGATTACTACAATTTCCAGGCCCTCAACATCCCGGAGGGGCATCCCGCCCGCGACACGCAGGACACCTTTTACATCACCGAAAAGATGCTCCTTCGCACCCAGACCTCTCCCGTCCAGATCCGCGTGATGGAAAAACAGAAGCCGCCCATACGCATAATCTCTCCGGGCAGGGTCTTCCGTTCCGACGAGGTCGACGCGACCCATTCCCCGCTTTTCCACCAGATCGAAGGTCTCGTGGTCGACAGGGGCATCACCATGGGCGACCTGAAGGGCAACCTCGTCTCCATCGCCAAGGCGCTCTACGGGGAGGACACCCGCATAAGGCTCAGGCCGCACCACTTCCCGTTCACGGAGCCGTCCTGCGAGGTCGACGTATCCTGCTTCAAATGCCACGGCAAGGGCTGCCCGATGTGCAAGAACGAGGGCTGGATTGAGATCCTCGGCGCGGGCATGGTCCACCCGAAGGTACTTGAGAACGGCGGCATCGACCCCGAGGTCTACAGCGGCTACGCCTTCGGCATGGGGCTTGAGCGGCTCGTCGAGTTCAAATACAGGATAGACGACATGCGCCTGTTCTATGAAAACGACATGCGTTTCATAGAGCAGTTCTGAGAGGAGGGCGACGCTATGCTTTTATCATACAGATGGCTCAGGGATTACTGCGGCGTTGACCTGCCCCCGAGAGAGCTCTGCGAGGGGCTGACCCGTTCCGGTTCCAAGGTGGAATCCTTCCGTTACGAGGGCGAGGGCGTCAGCAACGTCGTCGTCGGCAGGGTCCTGTCGATAGTCCGTCACGAAAACTCCGACCACATGTGGGTCTGTCAGGTCGACGTCGGCGCGGGCGAGCCCGTGCAGATCGTCACCGGCGCCCAGAACGTGCGCGAGGGCGACTTCGTCCCCGCCGCGCTCAACGACTCATACGTCGGCGGGAAGCACATCGTCTCCGGCGAGCTTCGCGGCGTGAGGAGCGACGGCATGCTGTGCTCGCTGCCGGAGCTGGGCCTGAACGCGGAGCACGATTTCCCGTACGCGACCGACGACGGGATCTTCATCCTCGGCGACGACTGCGACAAGACGGTCGGTCTCGATATCCGCGAGGCGATAGGGCTCAACGACCTGCTCATAGATTTCGAGATCACGCCCAACCGCCCCGACTGCCTGTGCGTCACGGGGCTCGCGAGGGAAGCCGCCGCGACCTTCGGACTTCCGTTCGCGCTCAAAAAGCCCGCGGTCGGCAAAACTCACGGCGACGTCGGTGGCATGCTGTCGGTCCGGATAGACAACCCCGGCCTGTGCTACCGCTACGCCGGCGCCGTGGTCGAGAACGTGCGCGTTGCGCCGAGCCCGAGGTGGCTGCGCGAGCGGCTGAGGGCAAGCGGCGTAAGGCCCATAAACAACATAGTCGACATCACGAACTTCGTCATGCTCGAGTACGGGCAGCCGATGCACGCCTTCGACAAAAGGTATATCGACGGCGATTCGATCATCGTCAGGAACGCCCGGGAGGGCGAGTCCATCACCACGCTCGACGGCCAGAAAAGGGAGCTTTCGCCCGAAATGCTCGTCATCGCCGACGCGAACAAGCCGGTCGCGGTGGCAGGCGTCATGGGCGGCGAGTACAGCGGCATCATGCCCGACACGACCACGCTCGTGTTCGAGTCCGCCTGCTTCAACGGCGTCAGCGTCAGAAAAACCGCGAAAAAGCTCGGCATGAGGACGGAAGCCTCCTCGAGGTATGAAAAAGGGCTCGACTCCGATGCCTGCATGACCTGCCTCACCCGCGCGCTGGAGCTCGTCGAGCTGCTCGACGCGGGCGACGTGGTCTCCGGCGCGATCGACGTCTACCCCGCCCCGAAGAAGCAGACCGTCATCGACTTCACGCCGGACTGGGTCAACTCCTTCATCGGCATCGACGTCAGCGC
>JAILDS010000024.1 GCA_024689165.1 Clostridia bacterium | reverse complement strand
CGTCGCCTCCCCATACCTCGACGCAGAAGCCTTTATGACCGCATCCGGTGCAGGTCAGTTTACGGGTCGTGGGCGTGTGATTGGCAAAAAACGCTTCTTTCAGGGTGGGCTTGAACACCGCGTGGCATTCCGGGCAGATGTATTTTACGTGATTGAAGTAGTAACGGCTGATCAGTACGCCCCAGATGACCGCCGCCGCGGCCCAGACGATGAACGGCCACCAGACGCCGTTGACGATCCGGAAGATGACGGCAAACAATTGCAGCGCCGTGACCGGGAGCCCGGTCAGGACCATCATCAGGCGCATCTTTTTGAGTTTCTTCCTGCTCTCCATTGTGACAGCTATGTCTCCGATGGTTTCGAGAGAGTACGTCTCCTTGCCTTTGAGCCCGTTTTTCAGCTCGCGCAGCATTTCCAGCTTTTCCTCTTTTTCGGAGATCTCGTCCGAAAGGGCTCTTTCCTGCTGTTCGATAAGCAGCGAGATCACCTTCTCGGGATGCTCTTCCTTGAGGATCTGTAAAACAGAGTCGATGGAGATATCCAGCTCCCTCAGAAAGCATATGATCTTCATGCGCTTCAGGTCGTCTTCCGAGTAGAGCCGTCTGCCGCCCTCGGAAAGCTCGCTGGGGATAAGGATGCCTCTGGTATCGTAATACTGTACCGTTCTCACCGTCACTCCGCAGAGCTTCGCGATCTCTCCCGTCGTGTATTTTGACACAGCTTTCCACCTCCTTTGAGCAGAGTTTAGCACATGACGCAGCGTCACGAGCAAGCCCTGACGCAGGGTGATTATTAAAAAAATCCCGTTTTTTTCTGAAAAAAGGCCTGAAATCGTCCCCGGCGCGGTCTCCGCCGCCCCTTCGGCGGCCTTCGGCTTCTATAATAACCCTTCTGCAGTTGTTGTCAACTTCATCGCAAGGCGTCGGGCAGCAACAGGCGATGATCTGAAAGTCCGCAAAGAAAAACGGCATGACCCTGAAGTCATGCCGGGAAACGACGGTTATAAAATTTCTTTCAGATGCGAAGTTCAGAGCAGACTTTCCTGCGCAGGGCGCGTCTTACTGTTCGCAGAAATTCTTCAGTATCCGCAGGCCGACGTCGCCGCTTTTTTCCGGGTGGAACTGGGTCGCGAAAAGCCTGCCTTTCTGTACGGCAGCCGTGAGCGTGACGGAATAATCCGTTTCGGCGATAAGGCTGTCGGAGCAGTCAAAGGCGGCGAAGGAGTGGACGAAATAGACGAAGCTGCCTTCGGGCACGCCTTCGAACAGCTCTGACGGGCGCGTGTACCGAAGGGAGTTCCAGCCCATATGAGGCACGTCGAGCTTTTTTTTGAGCATGGGGCCGAAGGGGAGCACCCTTCCGCGAAGGAGCCCAAGCCCCTTATGGACGCCGAACTCAAGGCTCTCGTCGAACAGCAGCTGCATGCCCAGGCAGATGCCCAGAACGGGTTTTTCGGCCGCGACGGCTTCTTTAACCACGCGGTCGAGCCCAGTCTCGCGCAGCTTCGCCGCGGCGTCCCCGAAGGCGCCGACGCCCGGCAGTATGACCCTGTCGGCGGACAGGAGCTCTTCGGCGCTGCCCGTCACGGAGGCGGGTTCGCCGATCTTTTCGAGAGAACGCTTGAGCGAGAACAGGTTGCCTACGCCGTAGTCGATTATCGAAGTCATACCGTTTCACCGGACTTCCCGCAGCAGTCCCGGCGCGCTTCCACGGCGGCGGCGTGAGCCGTCAGCCCCTCGCTTCTTGCGAACGCTGCGATCTTCGGCGCGTCGGCGGCGAGGGCGGAAGCCGTGTAGTATGAAAACTGGCTGCGCTTGACGAAATCCTCCACGCCCAGAGGAGAGGCGAATTTTGCCGTGCCCATGGTCGGGAGCGTGTGGTTGGGGCCCGCGAAATAGTCGCCCACGGGCTCGGGGTCGAACCTGCCGAGGAAGACGGAACCCGCGTTCCTGACCTTGCAGAGCATGCCGAAGGGGTCGTCCACACAGAGCTCGAGATGCTCGGGCGCGATCCGGTTCGCTATGTCCAGACCCTCCTCGAGGTCGCGGCATACGATTATTTTTCCGTTGTCGTCTATGCTCGCGCGGGCGATCTCCTCGCGGGGGAGCTTTTTCAGCTGAGAGTCGAGCTCGAGCGCCACCGCGGACGCGAGGGCTTCGGAGTCGGTTATAAGCACGGCCTGTGCCATTTTGTCATGCTCCGCCTGAGAGAGCATATCCGCAGCGACCCAGGACGGGTCGGAGTTTTCGTCGGCTATGACGAGCACCTCCGACGGACCGGCGACCATGTCGATGCCGACCTTCCCGAATACCTGACGTTTCGCCTCGGCGACCCAGGCGTTGCCGGGCCCGACGATCTTGTTCACGGCGGGGATGCTTTCGGTGCCGTAAGCCAGAGCCGCCACCGCCTGCGCGCCGCCGACGGTGAATACCCTGTCCGCGCCGGCAAGCTTTGCTGCCGCGAGTATGGCGGGGGCTACGCCGCCGTTTTTGCCGGGAGGCGTGACCATGATTATCTCACCGACGCCGGCAAGCTTGGCGGGGACTATGTTCATCAGCACCGTCGACGGGTACGCGGCCGTGCCGCCGGGAACGTAAACGCCGACGCGCTCAAGAGGGGTGACGCGCTGGCCGAGCACTATTCCGGGGCGGTCGGTGACGATAAAGCCCTCCGTGACCTGCCGGCTGTGGAAATGGGAGATATTGTCGCGAGCCTCAATCAGTATGTCTGCGAGCTCTCCGATCTTTTCAAGAGCCGAGTCGAGCTCGTCGGGGCCGACCTCGAGCGAGGCAAGCTTCACGCCGTCGAATCTCTCGCTGTATTCGAAAAGAGCTTCGTCGCCGCGTTCCCTCACGTTTTTGATTATGTCCGCAACCGGAGCGCTCACGTCCCTGACGGCGTTATGCCTCGTCAGGACTTCGCTGTCGGCTATTTCCTCGGTTTTATAGATCTTTATCATATATGCGTCCTTTCGGCGGAGGTCCGTTATGGCCGTCCCTCCGGTCTTTTTTATTATCGCATTTCCGGAAGCAAAAAACAACACGTTTTTTTCGCCCGCCGACCTGTCCTCCGGGAGGACAGCCGGTTTTTTGAGGTAAACGCCGTTTTTCTTGACATCCTGTGTTTTCGGTAGTATTATTACCCTGTATTTTTGTTTTTTCGGAGGGAGTATGGGCAGAAAAAGACTGTTTGCCGCGCTTTGCCTTCTGGCAGCGGCGGTATTGCTTTTGTCCTCCTGCGGGAGTAAGGAGCTTGTCGTGCGCGTGGTCGACTCGGACGGCAACGATGTTATCGACTCACAGGACCTTGCAAACGCCGTCGCCGGCAACGTGCTCGGTCAGATAGCGGGTGTGGATATCAACGCCGCCATTCAGGCGACGACCGCGGCGCAGGCTCAGCAGACGCCTGCGGCCGACTCGCCGGCAGCGACCGACCCGGCCCCCGCGGCTACCGCTGCCGCTCCTGCGGCGGATACTCCCGCCGCCGAGGCGACGACAGCATCTTCCTCCCCGGTCCCCGCCGATACTCCCGCCGCTGAGGCGACAACTGCGGCGAGCGCGCCTTCCGGTGCCCCGACGGGCGTTTCCGAGATAGTCGACCTTGTGAATACGGCTTATCGGAACTCCATGGCTCAGGCGACCGGCTGCGCGAGGACCTATGACTACACCTCCAACTACAACGGTGTGGTCGAGGTCGGTTCGTCCTCCATGCTGGCGAACCTTGCCCAGACGCTCATCAACCAGTTCTGCAAGGAGAATTTCGACAGGATAGAGTATTCGACCAACGCGGAGGTCATCGAAAAGATACCGCCGTGGGGCCTGACGGAGGCCAACCTGACCGAAGCGAACGTCGCAGAGGCGACCTGTACGGACGCAGGCGACAGCTGGCAGGTGCATCTGAAGCTCTCTCCGACTGAGGCGAATCCCGACAGGAACTCCGACCCCGGCGCCGATTCGGTCGGCAAGATCGGCATAGTCGTTAAAATGTCCGACATTACGGACAACGTCCCGTCTCTCGTCAAGATAGAAGGGCTCGAGGTCCAGTATTTCGATACGACCGTCGACCTGACGATAGACAAGGCGGCCACGCGTATCACCGCGTACTCCTGCGACAGCCCCAGCTACCTTGTTTTCGGAAAGGTCAGCGCGGCTCTCGTAAACATCGAAAACGTCAAGCTCGGGCTTTTGTACCAGCAGAAGTGGGAGCTGAGCTATTGATCCCCGGACCGGTCAGGTGACCGTCGAATACATTTACGGTTTTCCCGTTCTGACCGACGCGGAAAACAGGATCTGGACCGACAGCCTTTTTCTGGGATACTTTGTTGATTTCACGCCGGGCGGGAGCGTTCTCGACCTCGGCGCAGGCGGGGGGACGCTGTGCTTCATTGCCGCCGGGAGGGGCGCCTCGCGCGTCGTCGGCGTCGATAAGCGGGCAGGTTCCTGCTCTCTCCTCGGAAAAAGCGCGGAGCTGTCGGGGCTTCCGGTATGTGCCGTGCACGCCGACGTCAAAGAGCTTGCCATGCGGGAAAGCTTCGGCGCCGTAGTCTGCAACCCTCCGTATTTCGCTCCCGGAACGGGCAAGGTCAGCCCGAAGGCCGGAGTCGCCCGGACGGAAAACACTGCGGTATTCGCCGACTTCGCCCGCTGCGCGAAGCGGCATCTTGCTCCCGGCGGCAGATTCTGCTTCTGCATGCGACCCGAGAGGTTCCTTGAGACCGTCACCGACTGCGCCCGTGCGGGGCTCTATCCCGTCAGGATCCGTTATGCAAGGCACAGCGCCGGTAAAACGCCTTTCATTTTCGCCTGCGAGACGTCGCCCGACGTCCGCCCGACCGTTTTTGAGCCGGACCTTCTTCTGGATTCCGCGGAAGGCGCCGGAATGTACGAAGCCTACAGAAGACCCGCGCGCGTCGGCGACCGAGCCGGCCTGCCGGATAACGATGAAGAAACGAGGAAGTCTTTTGAATAAAAGAATACTAAGTCTCATTATCGCGATAATCATGCTTCTGCACCTTTCGGGGCTGATCGCCGGCGCCGTCAGGGACGATTCCTTTGACGGATGGGTCGGCGCGTGGTCCACTTCACCCGTCCACTCCGGCGTGAGCCCGGGAGGAGCCGCAGTTCTGACCGACTATATCCCTGCGAACTCGACCGTCAGGAGCGTATTCACCCTGACGATCGGCGGCAGCAAGGTCAGGATCAAATTTTCGAACAAGTTCGGCTCGGTCAACCTGTACATCGGCGAGGCTTCCGTCGCCAAGACGAATCCCGGCGACGACGAGGCGATCGTTTTCGACACTGCCAGGCAGCTCACTTTTTCGGGCTCGACGTCCGTGACGGTCCCGGCCGGCGGCAGCGTCTGGTCCGACCCCGTGCGCATTGACGTTTCTGCGCTCGAAAAGCTCACCGTCAGCGCTTATTACCCCTATATGACTTATATCACCACCGCCGGTCTGTGCGGCGCCCATACCTCCATGTCCACCCCGACGGTACCCATAGGCTCCCAGGTGACGTGGGAAACGCTCACGTCCGCTTCGAGGGTCAATATAACCTCCAACACGATAACCTATAACACCACTCCCTTCATCACGAACTGCGACGTATATACCGGCGACCCGAATACCTACTCGGTCGTGATGATAGGCGACTCCACCCTCGCGAACGATATCCCTCTGATGTTTGCCCAGAAGCTCAACGCCAACGGGATAACCAACGTGGGCGTGCTCCAGCAGGCAATAGTCGGCAACCGACTCCTCGCGGACGGTGTGGGGCTTCTCGGGCCGCTGTACGGGAAAGCGCTTCTGGACCGGTTCGAGGAGGACTGCCTCGAGCAGACGCGGGCAAAGGTCGTTCTGATAAAGATCGGACTCAACGATATCCTTCACCCGACGGCAAAGTCGATGAAGGGCAAGGCGAAATACGTCACCGACGACCAGATCCTCGAGGGGTACAGCGAGCTTGCCCGCCGTGCCCGCGAAAAGGGCATGAAGGTCTATTTCTTTACCAAGACGCCCGTCAAGGGTTATTTGAGAGACTTCGTTTTCCAGAAGGGCGATATCGAGTGGCACGACAGCTTCGCCGACAGCATAGCGCTTTTTGACGACTGGGTCATGACCACGGACGAGATCGACGGCTACATCGACGTTTACAACGTCCGCGACGCGTATGACCTCGACCGGTTCGTTCCTTCGTTCACCGATGACTGGATCCATCCCGAGCTGCTCGGCCAGATAGCCATTGCGGACGACATCCCGCTTTCGGTAGTCGGTTCAAACAAAACGTACGCGAAGACCGTTGCGTCGATCTACGGTGTCGACCCCTTCGCAAGGCTGAGCGCAGTTGCTCAGAGGGGCGTTCCCGAGCTCACTACCGCCGCCCCCGCAACGACTGTCCCCGTGGCGACAGCCCCTGCCGCGGAGGAGCCCGCTACCGCGGCTCCTGTGCCGGCGACGCAGCCGCAGAATCCTGCTGTTCCGGCGGCTACGGCGACGCCCGGCGTGGTGGTCCCGCTGCCGTCCAATAACGGGAACGCCGGCGCCCCCATCGTCACGCAGGCGGACGGCGCCTCATACGCTTTATATTCATACGCGATCACCATTCCGGCCGCTACACAGCCCGGGGCCGTGACCGGAGAAGACGGGGCCGAGATCGCGACCGCTCCTGTTCCTGCGGGGACCGCAGAGCCCGGCGGGGATGCCGGCGCCACGGCGCCTGCCGGCACGGCAAAGGAGCCTGTCGACAGGTCTATGTCAACGGGCACGAAGGTCGGTATAGCCGCGGGGCTAATAATGCTTACCGGGGCGGCCGTCTACGGTATCATCGTCGCAAAAAGCGCCGCGACATGCAGGCGTACTCTTAAAGAATGTCTCCGGAGCTTCTCACGGGAGCGGACATAACGGTCCGCTCGCTCCTCGAACAGGGCTGCACGACGGTCTTCGGTTACCCGGGAGCGTCGGTCGTTGATATTTACGACGCGCTCAGGTCCCGGTC
>JAILDS010000291.1 GCA_024689165.1 Clostridia bacterium | reverse complement strand
GAGAGCGGTCATGCGGTAAAGCATGATAAGCGCGTTTATATCGCTGGTCTGCTTGAACAGCTCGCATTTGTCGGCAGCGGAAAAACCCGATCTCACGGAAAGGCTCAGCAGCTCCCGACGGCTGTATTCGAGAAGAGCCTGCTCAACGGGTATTATTTCGCCGTCGGAGCGGTACCTTAGCTCACAATCGGAAAGGATCCTGTGGTACGGCGTGCCCTTTACTGCCAAAAGAAGGGACGAAAAATCCGACGCTTCCGAAAGCCTGGTCAGGTCGAGGTTTGTATTGCGGAGGTAAAAACCCGGCATGTAAAGGATCTGTTTTTCGGAGCTGTCGGAGCGCAGGAGCGCGGTGAAATGCACTATCAGCTCAATGTCGTACCTAACGATATTGTAGCGGTAAAAAACCATGCCGAGCGTTTTTTCGTACGTGGAGATCGAGGCTATACGCTGCCTCTGCCGCTCGGTCAGAAGCGTCTCGACGCGTTCTCTGGTAAGATCTGCGGAGCTGACCGACGCAAACTGTTCGGAATAGTCCGAGCTGTTTTTCAGACGGTCGACGACCTCCGGTACGCTCGAGGACGCGGCGAGAAGCGACAGCTCCTCCCGGGTAAGGCGCTTGCCGTACAGGGCCCTTACCATGGCGAGGACAGCGTTCGCGCTGTATTTAACCGCCATTTCCGATCACTCTCAGAAAGATCTCCTGCGCGATCTTCTCCCTGTCGCCGTAAAGCTCGTCAAGCCGGGCGATCTTCTCGTTCGCCGCGGCTCGCGCGGCGAGGACGGCGTCGCCGGTTTTTTGGCTGAGTTCCTCCGAGTATTTTTCGAGCTCCGAGGCTGCTTTCCGGTCCGCTTTTTCGAATATCTCTTTTTTGCGCTCGGCGGTTTGCAGGTCAAAGGAGGCCAGTTCCTCTTTGGTCTGCTCGATCATTTCACGCGCTCGTCTGTCGGCTTCGACGATGCGGGCAAGAGCGCTCTCCATAAGCATCACCTCCGGAGTCCACTGCGCAAAGCTCCATGCTCAAAGCGCCGCGGTTTGAAAAATCAGAACGGGCGGTAACGCCCGCCCCTGCGCATCCCAAAACAACATGTCCTGAGCTGTTTATATTTTAGCACTATTTTTTATTATTGCAACGATTATTTATAATATAAGAGGACCTTCGGGGCGGTTTTTCCGGTCTTGTGTATGACGTCCCGAAGCCCGTTTCCGCAGCGGCGGGCTCAACGTTTTTTGTCCGGGCCGCGCCGTTTTTATGATCCGGGCTTAAAGCGTCTTGACTAAAACGGCTCCGGAGGTTAAAATATGCGCGTTGATTTCGCAAAAGGCGGTGGATTTATGACCGAGGAAGTGACCGGAGGCTTTATCGAGGCGATAACCGGGCTTGCCGACGAGCTGCCGGAGTCCGTGACCGACGTCAGCGCGGTGGGAGCGTTCCTTGCCAAGGTGTGGGACGTCGTCCAGCAGTATATAGCTTCCGCGGGGGTCAGGCTCATTCTGGCTCTGCTTCTGCTCATAGTCGGCTTCAAGCTCGCCAATCTGCTGACGCGCAGGATACAAAGATCCAAACGTCTCGCAAGCGCGAGTCCCACGGCGCAGAGCTTTCTGAGGTCCTTTTTGTCCGGCGCTCTCAAGGTCATAGTGGTCATTACCGCGATAGCCATTCTCGGCGTGCCCATGACGACCGTTGCCGCGGTGATAGCCTCGGCCGGACTTGCCATAGGCATGGCCGTAGAGGGCAGTCTTGCGAACATCGCTTCTGGCTTTATCCTCGTGGTGTCCAAGCCCTTCGCCGTCGGCGACTACATCAGCGCAGGCGACCGGGAGGGCACCGTCAGCGATATGGGGATCTTTTACACGACGCTCGCCGCTTACGACGGCACTACCGTCGTGCTCCCGAACTCCGTCGTCACCGGCGGGACGCTCGTAAATTACAGCCGGCGGGGCATGCGGAGAGTCTCCCTCGAATTCCCGGCGGCGTACGGCAGCGACGTGGAAAAAGTCAAAAGCGTACTTGTCGCCGCGGCTGCAGCCGACGAAAAGGTCCTTGCCGAGCCTGCCCCGATGGCCGCGCTTGAAAAACACGGCGATTCGTCGCTCGACTTTATCCTGCGGGCTTGGTGCAAGGCAGATGATTACTGGGACGTTTACTACGGACTGACCGAATCCGGGCACGCTGCGCTTGGCGAAAACGGCGTGGAGATACCGTTCCCGCAGCTTGACGTCCACATGCGCTGAATGATACCGGCTTGGGGGCGGATATGAACAAATACAAAGGCATATATCCGGCGTTTTACGCCTGCTATGACGACGACGGGGCGATAAGCCCCGCGCGTACCGCCGGATACGCGAGGTTTCTTGCCGACGCCGGCGTCGACGGGCTTTACGTCGGCGGCTCTTCGGGAGAGTGCATTTACAGGAGCGTGCCGGACAGGAAGGCCGAGCTTGCCGCCGTTATGGAAGCCGTCGGCGGAAGGGTCAGGGTGATCGCGCACGTCGCTTGCGGCAATACCGCGGACTCCGCGGAGCTCGCTTCTTACGCGCAGAGCATAGGCGCCGACGCCGTCGCCGCGATACCGCCGATCTATTTCAAGCTTCCCGAACACGCGATCGCCGCGTACTGGAACGCGATCTCCGCCGCTGCGCCTCAGACGGATTTTTTCATCTACAATATCCCGCAGCTCGCGGGAACGTCGCTGACGCCTTCTCTGCTCGGCGAGATGCTCAAAAACCCGAAGGTCGTCGGTGTGAAGAATTCCTCGCCCTCTTGTGAGGATATAGTCCGGGAGCTGATTGCCGGCGGCGACGGGTTCTGCGTTTTTTCGGGCGTGGACGAGCAGCTCTGCGCAGGCCTTGCTGCCGGCGCCTGCGGAGGCATCGGCGGGACCTACGGAGTGATGCCCGATCTCTACGTCCGGCTGTATCAGCTCTGCCGCGAGGGCAGGAACGAAGAGGCTGCGGCTCTTCAGAGGAAGCTTACCGGGATAATATACGGCATGACCGGCGCTCACGGACATATGCTGTCAATGGCAAAAGAGATGCTGCGCCTGCGCGGGCTGGAGCTTGGAACTGCCAGACTGCCGCTCGCTCCGCTCAGCGCGGAGGACCGCCTTATCGCGCGCCGGCTGAATGAAAAGATAGACATGCTGAGGGGAGAAATATAAAATGAGCGAGCTTCAGACCGTACGAATAAGCGTGTGCGACTCGGTCTACACGATCTTTACGGATTCCGAGCCGGTGACCGTTCAGCGGTACGCCGCGATGCTCGACGCCAGGATGCGCGAGATAATGCGCTCCGGCAGAGGTATCTCACAGACTCAGGCGGCGGTGCTCTGCGCGCTGCGTTTTCTTGAGGACGCCCAGACGGCGCAGGACGAAGCCGCGAAGCTCAGGAGCGAGTACAGGAACTATCTTGAGGACTCCGCCCGGGCTAAAACGGAGCGGGACGCGGCCCTCAGAGAGCTGGCCAGATACAAAGGCGAATGACACGGAACAAAACCATTGAAGTGAGCGAAGACGACCGTCTCAGATACCTGCCGCGCTGTCTGACCTGCGAAACGGACTTCCGCGGAGCGGATTCCGGGCTGATATTGGGCGACTGCCTCGAGGTCATGCCGCTGCTGCCGGAGAAGTCTGTGGACCTGCTCATCGCCGACCCTCCCTACAACCTTTCGAAAAAGTTCGACGGGATGAGCTTTTCCGCCTCGGTCGAGTCCGAATACGCCGAGTATACCCGCAGATGGCTCGCCGCGGCCGCGCCTTTGCTCAAAAACACCGCTTCGGTTTACGTTTGCTGCGACTGGCGTTCCTCGGGGGCGGTAGGCGCGGTCCTCGGGGAGTTTTTTACGGTCAGGAACCGCATCACCTGGCAGCGCGAAAAGGGCAGGGGAGCAGCTAAAAACTGGAAGAACAACCTCGAGGACGTCTGGTTCGCCACCGTTTCGGACGACTATGTTTTCAATCTCCCGGCGGTGAAGATCCGACGCGCGGTCAGGGCGCCTTACAGAGAGAACGGCGAGCCAAAGGACTGGTTTACGCTGGGTTCGAAGGCGTACCGCGACACCTGTCCCGGGAATTTCTGGGACGATCTGACCGTTCCCTTCTGGTCGATGAAAGAGAATACCACGCACCCGACCCAGAAACCGGAAAAACTCGTCGCGAAGCTGATCCTGGCGTCGTCCGACCCGGGAGGAGTCGTATTCGATCCCTTCGCCGGTTCGGGCACGACCGCCGTGACCGCAAAAAAGCTCGGCAGGCGTTTTTTTGCCGTCGAAAGGAGCGAGAACTACTGCATCCTCGCCCAAAAACGGCTCGAGCTTGCCGAGACGGATAAAACCATACAGGGCTACAGCGACGGGGTTTTCTGGGAAAGGAACTCAAAGTAATAAATTTTTCACTTTTTGGGACGGTTTTTTTGTAGACAAACCCCAAAAAACGTGATAAAATAGCTCTGTAAATCCAAAAAACAGTAAACGGAGGTCCATAATGAACAAAAAATTCCAAAAGCTTCTGGCTTTGACGCTTTCTCTCGTAATGGCGCTCGGCGTTTTTTCCGTTTCGTTCACTGCGTTCGCGGATGACGCCGAAACGGTCCCGGAGGACGATTCCGATTACGGCGTGCTCGTGATAGGCGACTCCATCGGCCGCGGCTGCGGCGCCGAGGGCTTCTATCTCGACAGGGACGGCAACCCCCTGCCCGAGGGCGAGAACGGCGGTCAGTATGACGAGTTCGATATGCGCAACGTCCAGGGTTCCTACGCGACTCAGATCGGCGAGGCTCTCGGCTGTGAGATGCCCTACCTCATGACCGATCAGACCGGCAACTTCTGGCCGCTGTGCTATCCCGGAATGACCACGACCATGATGATCGACCTCATGGGTATCGAGGACGATTATGACGACGTGAGCCTCAACTACACGAACTACGACTGGATGCTTGCCTATTTCGGCAGCCCGGAGTATTCCAAGGACGGCGTCCGCGATGACGACACAAAGGCCGCCGTCATCAGAGACTTCGGTTCCCTCGGTCAGGTCGGCGCCGTCGACTCGCTCGTCAAGAGGTCCTCTCTCATAGTAGTCGAGCTCGGTATGTGCGACATCTTCTACCGCGCTTACCGCAAGGCCATGGGCGGCGCGATGTTCGCCGACGGCCTCAACTTTGATTTCAGCGACCCGTCCGCGCTCATCGAGCTTATCCAGATAGCCATCGAACAGATGAATTTCGGCCAGGAATACTTCGAGACCTGGTATCCGAAGATGATCGAAAAGCTCATTGAGTGGAACCCCGACGCTAAGATCCTCCTTGTCGGCGCTTTCAATCTCGTCAATCAGCTCCGGATCACCGATAACGACGCTATCCCGCTCGGCTCTATCATCTCCGTAATCACCGATAAGATGAACAAGAACTACAAGAAGTGGGCGAAACAGTTCGGCGACAACGTATATTACGTCGACGTCGCCAACACCGAGCCCCTTCTTGCCGAGAACGACTGGTCGCTCCTCGGCGACTTCCTCGACAATTCTTTCGCGGCCGTCCATCCTTCACAGGAAGGCCACGACTATATGGCGCGCCAGATCATGAACGTGCTCACGCCCGTTGACCACGGCAAGAATATAGTCATAGACCTCGGCAGATATCACAACGTCGATTACGTCTGGGTCAACGACGTGAAGGTTTTCGACTACACGATGGAAGGATCTATCCTTACCATCCCCTGCAAAACGATACTTGTCAACCGGGTCACGGTCGGCACCGTCTCGGATTCCGGCGTTAAGTCCATGCAGGTTTACCGTATGACCTACAGTATCTCCGACGGGTATTCCGCTTACAGGGTATACGGCGCCAACGATATGAAGGACACTATCGACAAGAACAGGTTCCTTTACAGGCTGCTCAAGCTCATTTACGATAAGATCGTCGCCTTCTTCAGAAGCATTATCGGCGGCTGAGTTCTGAAAAACACATTTTTACGCGGCGGGGAGAACCCCGCCGCGTATTCTTGTCCCGTATTGTGTTTTAAGGCCGCATCATTCCTCCGGGGCCGCCCATGCCCATCGAAGAGACCGACGAGTAGAACATGGAGGAGGAGAAGTCCGCGGTCTCGCTCGCTCCGCCTGCGCTTATCGTACACGTCGAGCCCGACTCGATGAACGGGGAAGAGTAAACGATGCAGTCGAAGGACTTTGTCGCTGTATAGGTGAAGCCGCTTCCGTCGCCGACAGATATCTCCGTTCCTGCCGCGCCCGAAAGTGAAACGAGAGCGGAGCACTGTGTGCCGGAGCTGAAATTGACCGCCATATCCGACTTTCCGATCGCAAGCACGGTCCCGCCGGTGATCTCGCAAACGCAGGAAGCGCCGTCGCCCTTGTCGATCGCGCCGTTGCCGGGGGAGGAGGGGCCTTCGACTATCGTCGTTCCGCCGGAAACGTAAATCGAGCCGTTGGAGTCAAGTCCGTCGCCCTCGGCGTTTACGTAGATACTGCCGCCCTTTATCGAGAGGATCGCGGACGAGTCGCCCTGGGACCACATCCAGGGCATTGTCTCGGTTGAAGTCGTGTCCGAGCCGCCGGAGCAGGAAATTCCGTCGTCGGAGGCAAAGACGCTGATATCGCCGCCCGTGATCGTGACCTCATAGCCCTCGATGCCCTCGTAGCTCTTGAGGATATCGATACTGCCGCCGCTGATGGCAATGTGGCCGTCGGCGTGGATCCCGTCGTCGCTCGTGGCAAGGGTCAGCTCGCCGCCGGTGACGACTATCTCATCGGAGGAATTGATCGAATCGTCCGCGGAGGAGATCGTTACCTCTCCGCCGTCGATAACGATGATCTGTTCGGACCTGAGCCCCTTCTGTGACGTGTCGGACTTGGAGTGCGAGGAACCGCCGCCCGCGCTTATGTCGACCGCGCCGCTGACGATATATATCAGGCTGATAAAACCGTCGTTGCTGCCGCCGACGTCCACGCCGTCGTAACCCGCCGTGACGGTCAGACTGCCGCTGTCGATATAAAAATAGCAGTCGCCGTCGTCGGAATCGACCTGAACGCCGTCGTGCCCTGCCGCGACCGTCGTTTCGCCGCCGCCGAAACAGACGGAGTCGTTCGCTTTAAGGCCTATCGAGCCGGAAGCGACGTTCAGGACCGCTCCGGTTATCCTGAGGTCGTTTTTGCAGACCACGCCGTGTTCGCCCGAGGTGATCGAAAGAGAGCCGGTGCCGTTGATTGTCAGGTCGTCCTTTGCGTAGATCGCGCCGTCGTATTCACCGCCGCCGTCAAAAGACAATGTGTTTTCGCCCACGCAGGTGATGACGGTTTTGTCGGCGTTGCTGACGAGCACGCAGGGTGAGGACGAGTTGGCCATCGTGACCCCGTCGAAAATCAGGTATACGTTGCCGGACTCGGCTGTGTCGGCGACCTCGATGGTCACGTCCGTACCGGCGCCGGTGACCCGGTATATCCCCTTGCTTGTAACGGTGACGGTCGAGCCGGAAGAGCCGCGCGTCGTGTCGGAGATAGTGCCGGTATTGCCGCTGAGAGTGATCTGAGCGTTCGGCGTCTCGCCGGAAACGTCCTTGAAGTCGCCGTCGGCGAAGTACGTCTCTCTCAATTGAGACGTTGCGTTGCCTGAGCTCGCAGGTTCGGTATCTGCGGTCGCAGTAACGGTTTCGGTCTCCGCGTCTTCGGCGGTCGTTGAGGAGGGTACGGTCGTTGTTTTGGCATCGCCGCCTCCGCCGCAGGACGCAGCCATGACGCAGAGCAGCGCGGTAAGA